>NZ_JADYXN010000110.1:0-897 GCF_015864285.1 Pseudoalteromonas sp. NZS100_1 | reverse complement strand
GTTCGTCGCGGCGGGCGCGGCTGGCGTCGGCTTCCAGCAGGGTGCGGGTGACGGCCTGGGTCGACCAGCGCTCGTCCCAGAGCAGCACGGGCAGGCCGATGTCCGCGACATTATGGGCGAAGGCGCGGCTCGCCTGGCTGCGCGGGCTGTTGGTGCCGTCGAGGTTGAGCGGCAGGCCGATGACGATGCCCTTGACCTGCTGCTGCGTCATGAAGGCTTCGAGCGCCGGCTTGTCCTTGCTGAACTTGCCGCGATTGACGGTGTAGGCGGGGCTGGCGATCGACCATTGCGCGTCGCACAGAGCCAGGCCGATCGTCTTGGTGCCCACATCCATGCCGATCAGGCGGCCACCCTCGGGCAGGGCTGCGCGAAATTCCGCGCGGTCAGTCGTGACAAGTTTCATGTATCTCAGTGCGTCTTGGTAAAGGCCGTCAGTCGCTGGCGGGCGTCGTCGCGCACATTGCCCCAGAACAGGCTATAATCATAGACGTGATAATTATTGCCGGGCAGCGTGTAGGGGCCCATGTCGACCGGCTCGCCGATCATCAGCACGCCGCTAGTGTCGCAGCGGGCAGGGACGATGCCGGCGACCAGATGAGCGGGCTTGTCGGCGGCGCGGGCGTCGAGCGTGCCGATATTGGCGCTGGCGGGCGCATTGCCGTTGAAGGTGCCGGTGATCGGATTGGTGCAGGGCATGTGCGTGCCCTTGCGCGGCTGGCCATTGAGGCCCTGCTTGCGCTCGAAGCTTTCGACCACGGCGGACGGATCGGCCGGTTCGGCATAGCTTTGCCAGCTGACGATGCAGTGCGATTGATCCCGCCTGGCACAGGCGGGGAAGCCCAATGCAGGCAGGTCCGCCTCGACCGAAATCGGCCAGCCCACGGCGTAGATGGCGGC
>NZ_JADYXN010000109.1:252-901 GCF_015864285.1 Pseudoalteromonas sp. NZS100_1 | reverse complement strand
AGATACTCCCCGTGTTCGACGCTGGCGATATCGAACAGGCTCGGTCCACGGCGGAAAATGCCGCTGTGGCGCCAGCGCTGCCGCCACATCTTCAGCGGGGCTGAACATGCGTCGGGTTCTGGAACGTGCCGAAGCATCTTGGCGGATTGACCGTTCGGCATTGGTGATTCCGCCCCAGATGGTCGTGAGTGGCCGTGAGCAGCAGAATATCTCTCTGGTCGGGGACGATAAGTGGCTGCTCGAATGTGCCATCGCGCGGCCGACAAAGGCCCATGAAGCCTGTATCTGCTTCGGTCGGATCGCCGATGCTGATGAGCGGGAGCTCATACGAGAATACCTGTTCCTGTCTTTAAACTACGACTCCCGAGACAATGTGCGCGGCCGCCTCGGCGTCCTGAAACCTGGTTCGCTGATGCAGGTCGGCAATATAATCCGGCATTTTCTACAAGAAGTGCGGGAAGCCGGACTTCGACTCCACGAGATCGATCAGCCTTGGCTGGATCAGTGGCTGTCCGCGAAGCGGCACCTCGCACCGGCAACTCTTGTCTACAAGATCCTCTGCGTACGGCGACTTGCGCTCTATACGCCCTCCCTGTCGTTCCGGGGAATCGAGATAGCTCCTTGGGGTAACCGTTCAGCGACTAGGATC
>NZ_JADYXN010000109.1:0-242 GCF_015864285.1 Pseudoalteromonas sp. NZS100_1 | reverse complement strand
GGTGGCCGAGAAAATGTCACACCGCGAATACCGGAAGCCATTAGCGCGCCGGCGTTGCGGTGGGCCATGTTCTACGTCCATCATGGGATCGACGATCTTATCGCCCGACATCGTATAGCTGGCATCAACATCGCCGCGCGTCGGCAGAGAGTGTCACCGAAACTAAGCGACCAGCGCCTGCGCGCTTATTTGGATGCGCTTGAAGCATCGGGCTCTGGAGTACCGGCGACCCAAGATGGTCG
>NZ_JADYXN010000011.1:0-130219 GCF_015864285.1 Pseudoalteromonas sp. NZS100_1 | reverse complement strand
ACCCACTTACTGACGGTTGATTTACCCACCCCCATCGCTTTGGCTGCTTCTTCTTGAGTATAACTTTGGTCAACTACAAGCTGAGCTGTTTCTAATTTTATTGCTGCAGAATACGTTGCGCGTTTTAATTTCGTCATTTTTTCACCCAAATTTGTATGCTTATTAGCATAACATTTCTTTCTTAATGGGTGGCCAAAATCACTGTACCACTACAAATAGAACATCTGCTTTGCCAAGTTTGATATGGGTAGCAAGAGAAATGTTTAGCGATAATTTTTTGAGTCAAACCGATATTGAAACATTAATTGATTGTATCCCCAGAGTCTTTGATAGTACGAACTATAGCCTCGCATCACATACAGAAGATAAGAAAGTTAATATATCACTACTTAGATCTGAATGTGTGAAGTTATCAATTGAAATTATAAAAGGTACGAAGCTATCAGATGATAGGTATGAAGACTTAAAACGGATCGTAAGTGAGGCAAAAGATGATGCACTACCTGAGGTACGTTTTGCTGCAGGTGATGCGTAAATAAGAAGTTTCAGCTAGCTTGGAATTGATTAGGCAAAGTGCTTATGAAATAACATGGATAGCGCTATTTGTTAGCGAACAGTATTGAGATAAGTGTATTCAACTATTTAAAGCTTGCCTTACGGATGAGCAATTTCATATTTTAACCATATATGGGATTTTACTTGCTAGTTTAAATGAGCTCATTTTTAATGCTAGAAAAAGCTCAGCGAATTATAACCTTGAAAGGACTCAATGTGTCTGAAGTTAACTAATGAAAGTGGGTACCCATTAGGAAATTTCGATCAAGCAGGCTGCTGTATTCTCTTGAACTTTTTATTCAAATTACTTTTAATCTCAAATTTTGACTTCATACATTAAGAATCCTCAATGTCTGCTGTTGGCACTGAGCCGAATTTTGGCAAAAGAGCGAAAACCAGTCATTCAGCTGAGTCGTCATTAATTTAGTAAAAATAAGAGAACATTTCCCTCTTTTTTACATGTTTATATAAGTTACAGAAAGCATAATATTTATAGCTGGCAATAACTTACACTATTTGCTATTAATATAAGTTTACAAAATAAGGACGTTTTCGCGCTAAAATAGGGAAAGTTTCCTCTGATAGCTGTTAGTTTTTATTCAAATAGAGGTGTATTTTGGACATTAGTGAAATCATTAACTTAGTGCTTTTACCTTTAGGAGGAACTTCTGTTCTCTTGCTTGCATTAGCTACCTTTATTGGAAATGTTAATTCTAAAAGGATTATTAATGGTGACTTAGCAAAATTTAAGGGAACTCATGAGGAATTAAAAGCTAAACACTCTAAAGAATTACAAGAAATTAAAGATAATTTCCTGCTTCGCCTAGAAAATATTAAAGCAGAAAACACCTCAAGTTTAGAAGGCTTAAAGCAAGAATATACTTTTCAAATTCAAGTTCAGAGAATGGAACAAGAAAGTCTTATCGAGAAATTAAAGAGTGATCTTCAGTCAAGGTTTCTAAAGCATGAAACATACACATCAATATCAAAAGAGAAGTACCAAAACCTTTTTGATAAGCGAATTACCGTCTACGAAGATTTACTATTATTGAAAAGAGAAATTGATGATTCAATCGTAGATAATGCTGTATATCTAAACTTTCAAGATGACGATCCTCGACCATTTACAGACGCCATTAAA
The DNA here is from genome assembly GCF_015864285.1 of Pseudoalteromonas sp. NZS100_1. Classification (NCBI taxonomy): domain Bacteria; kingdom Pseudomonadati; phylum Pseudomonadota; class Gammaproteobacteria; order Alteromonadales; family Pseudoalteromonadaceae; genus Pseudoalteromonas; species Pseudoalteromonas sp. NZS100_1. The sequence goes on along the minus strand of NZ_JADYXN010000011.1, from coordinate 128,523 downwards.
AAGATAAATGATAAAAGCAGAAATAGTCCAATGTTAATTTCAAATGAATTAGCGGTATTAACTAATCAGCTATTTAAAAAGTCTTCAACAGTTTTTTCAAACGCAAGTATCAGTGGTCTCCTAGCGGATATGAATAATCATGGGCGTGGAAACTCAGCTGAAAGCCATGAAGCAATAATAGATGCAGAAGATGCAGAATTAAGGAAAATGTTTAATGAGTGTAGTGAGTTATATGACAAATGGTTCGAACAACTCGAGTTGGATGTTTCTAAAATAAGAATAACGCTAGATTTAACTCATTTATTTCTCAGCAATTAAAAACTAACAAGATAATAAACCCAGCGCGCCTGCGCCCGTCATTGAAACGTTACCAATGTCCGTTCATGGAACTTTTACGAGGTTCGGCTAAGAGTGATAGCCGGCCATTGAGGTGAGTCCTCATTAACTAATTAAAAATAAGAGGAAACTTTCCTTTTCTACATGTTTATATAAGCTACAGTAAGGATAATATTTATAGCTGGCAATAGCTTACACTATTTTCTATTGATGTATGTGCATAAAATAAAGATTTTTCGCGGTAAAGTAGGGAAAGAGGGTGGAGAAGTGATAACTATATAAGAAGTAAGTAGGCTTTACCCGAATCTCGAATGTAATCAAAATTAATAATAACAGTTGATATGATCATTAGTGTTAATACAATTTTTCTGAATGTGCCTAAGTCTAAAAGGCTTTGCTTATTCATTATTACATTTTCTTTATCCATATGAACCTCCTTATAAGTGATAAAAGTACTATGTTTTATTTCACACGTTTTAGGATTACATTGATAACGAGAAATTTCCTGTTTTGAATATTTTAAAACAGAAGTCCCCTCCTGCAGGGGCACCGACTCTACAACTTGAGCCTCGGGAGTCGAGTAAAGCCCACTCGAATCAATATCTTAGCAAATGTATTTTGGTATGTAAAATTATTTGTTGTGTTTTGGTTGTTATAGTGCCAATGCTATCATGCAGAATGCGGAGCCTAAATTAAAACAGTTTTTTGTTTGCCCGCTGTTGTGCGCTCAAACCTAACAAGTTGCTCAAAAGGACGTAAGATGCTTGGCTTGCGCTCCTTCGTCGCTAATTATAGCCAAGCATTTTACGCCTGTTAGCAAGGTGTTATGTTTAAAAGGTATTTATGGAACCCGATACAATAACCACTGTAATAAACTCTCCTGAAAATTGGGTAAGATTTCTAGCAATTATTATTTCTGTTGTGATTGCGATACTTGTGCTCTTAGCTAATCAATATTTTGCAAATAAGCGTGAAAGGAAAAAAATCGTTTGTGAAAAAATAGAAGAATTTTATGAAGCATCAATCAGTTATACAAAAGCATGTGATGAACTGATTACTGATATTCAACTTATGAAGTATAAAAGGGAAAGCGGTTATTATGATAACGACCCTGTAATTTATTCTCAACTCGTTGATTCACTAATTAAAATGGAGATGCTTCAAGGCTTATACTTTCCAAATATGGATTTTAAGAAAGAAGACTATAGTATCAACAAAATGCCAATAATTTGGGATGCAATTAGTGGTGAAATGGCTAGAAGAACAAGTGATGTAGAATCTAGCTACAAGCAATCCCGTAAGCACGTAGAAGTTAGCTCGGAGCATTTTCGCGAAATTTGTATATCGCTTATGCAGAAAACTAAAATTTAAACATAACAAGAGTCTAAGGTTACGACCGTCCGCAATTGGCACTTTTGCGAAGATCGGCTGTGAACGAAAAACAGACACTAAAAAAGTTATAGTTATTTCGTTTTGATGTGTTATGAACCACAAAAATGGTGTTCAATAGCTGCTGTATAAATGGAGGTGGTCAATGGGTTTCGTGATCTATTTAGATCAAAATACATTGAGTGATTTACGTCAACGTAAAATAGATGAGTCTCCAAACGACTTATTCAGACTACTTAAACATGCTCTCAAATCTGAACAAATAACGGTCGTTTATTCTCATGTTACTCTTGATGAAATTTTGCAAATTCCAAAGGCTGAATATCGCCAAGAACATATCGATATTCTAGCTGAATTAGATGCTAAATATATTGAGCCATTACAACATACACTTAGCAACCAAGAGCCAGATAATATATGGTACGCACACCTAGAAAACAAAAAATCAAATGCAGACCTCGGTATTACTAGTCTAATGGAGGTTAGCCAGTTATCTTCTCGTAAAATTTCGGGGCTGCCGATTGATGAAAGCTTTTCCGAAATCAACGAGAAGTTAAAGGTGAACTTGGGCACTTTAATTTCTAATTGTGAATCGCAATTGGATTCGATTGACCTCGAAAAACTTGATGAACCGTTAAGAAGCTATTTCGTAAATATGCATAGTCAACTGGATGAGTTGAGAACAAAATTGTCTTCGTTGCAAGCGCCTAATATTGCTAGTGAGCAACAATTAGGGCCTCAACAATTTAGAAAGATGCCGAGCATTAAAGCATTGGAAGTAAAAAGTATTGAGATCAAGGATGTGGTAAATGCTATTGAAGCAACATTTAAATTGGAAAATAATAGTTTTGATTTTGCAGATTACTTTGAGGACACACCGCAAAATACCGTTGCACGTGCATATAGTCTAATGAATTGGGCTGGTTATCACGCTGATGATTTTACCAGAACCAAAAAGGGTAAAGATCGTTTCAATGCTTCAAATAATGATATGCAACATGCAGTGTCAGCTTTGGGGGCAAGCTTTTTGATTTCAGGTGACATAAACTTTGTCAAAAAGGCTAAAGCGTGTTTCGCATACGTTGATTGTTCGACCGTCGTGTGTAATCCGCAAGAGTTCATCGAGAAGCATTGCAACTTCATATAGCAAGAACATCATGCCACATATGTTGGCGTTGAAGATTAGCTTCTGGCGCATATACGACAGTTAGATTTGATTGAGATCTGTTAAACAAATCTTAAAGTTTAATTTAAGACTTATTCATATTTCTAAATCCGCAGGGGTCGCGTCATGCAATGTACATTGTATAGATGACCAATGTCCGCTCATGGCACAAACCGGAAATCACCCATCCATAAATTCCGTATTTATACATTGAGTTTTTTAAAGCCTAAAGTAATTAATTCTCAACCATTCAGATATTTACCTAAACCTAATCTTACTTAGATTTAAGGTGGACTCTATTTAATAAATCTCAATCTGAGTGCCACACCTTGCTTAAAATTAAAACTATTCTCAAGCTGCCGCGAATTCTCGACTTAAGTGGCGCTGGCCAAAAAAAGTTTAAAATAATACATATTAGTTAAATAACAATTGATAACCATTTTCGTTTAGATTAGTATGTACGCACTAAATGAAATTGAGAGTGGTTTGTATTCATGTATATTTGTCTATGTCACGGTGTGACTGATAAAAAAATTGAGCAAACAATTGACGATGGTGCAACGACCATGCGTGAATTAACTAAAGAGCTTAAAGTAGGCAGCCAATGCGGTAAGTGTTGTGGTTGTACTAAAAAGATCCTTAATCGCAGACTTATCCAGATTGCGGATGTAACGGATCAAGTTGCTTAATTACATATAAAATTTAGATATAAAAAAAGCAGCTTTTTAGCTGCTTTTTTTATGCTTGTTACTATTTACAGTTGAGACTGCAAGTAGTTTTTAATACCCGTATTTTTAATAAGCAATTGTTGAGTTTCTAACCAGTCAATTTGCTCTTCTTGCTCATTTAAAATGTGATCAAGGGCTTCGCGGGTAATGTAATCTTTTTTGCTTTCAGCCAGTTTTACTGCGCTTTGCAACTCGCCAATAGTATCAAGTTCAAAACTCATATTAGCTGCAATCATTTCTTCGCTGTTTTCACCAATACGTAATCGGCCTAAGTCTTGAAGATTTGGTAAGCCTTCTAAAAACAAAATACGTTCGATTAAACGATCGGCGTTTTTCATTTTTTGAATTGATACTTTGTAATCTGCTTTGTCTAGTTGAGTGAAACCAAAATCTTTAAACATGCGTGCATGTAAAAAGTATTGGTTAATACCAACAAGCTCATTAGCGAGTACTTTATTAAGCGCTGCAATAACGTCTTTATCGCCTTTCATAATATGCTCCTACTAAGCCATTTGTGCTTGATGATAGTTTTCAGAACCAATCTTATCAATTAAGCCAAGTTGCTGCTCTAACCAGTAAACATGGTCTTCTTCGGTATCAAATAACAGTTTTTCTAAAATGCTACGAGATTGATAATCTTGTTGTTCTTCACATATTGCGATTACATCTTTAACACACGCAACTACTTCAAGCTCTAGTGTTAAATCGTTTTGCATCATGCTTTTTACATCGTTACCGATAAGTAAATCACGGCGCTTAGTCATATTTGGTACACCTTCTAAAAACAAGATGCGCTTAATAAGCCAGTCTGCGTGATCTTTTTCTTCTTCCATTTCGTGGTTAAGGCGCTCGTATAGCTTGTTTAAACCCCAGTCGTCATACATGCGCGAGTGTATAAAATACTGATCGATTGCTGCTAATTCGTTAGCTAACAATGTATTAAACGCATCGATTACTTTTTGATTACCTTTCATGATAAATCGCCTTAACTATTTCAATTGCATGCAGTGTAGTACAAATAGCCTATATTGCAAGTTTTCTCTATAAAAATCATTGCGTTACTATTGGTTTTGATTCTTATTTAAGTTTGCGTTACTGCTTGGTTTATGGACAGTTTTTTATTTGTATTAGCATCTTATATAAGGTCATGATTGATAGGTAAAAGCGAGACGTTTATTTATGTGGTTTTGTTAATTAACCTGAACTCTGAATAATAAATCTATCTCCAGCAGTTATTATCAGTGCTAACTGCGTTGAATTTACTTGCAATAGGCTAGCTATTGACGCGTAAAGTCGCCTTGTTTTCACTGAGAATCTCTGGCTAGAGAAAATCAATTTAAATATCTCCATGATTCAATAGGTCAGTAAATCTCTTAACCAGAGCTCAGGTTAAGTATATAGGCATGCAGGGCATGCCTATAGTGTTTATTCATTCATTAAAATTGATATTTAGCCCCCAGCGTTGCCGTTGTGCCTAATCCTTTAATGTTATATCCACCGTAGGTGTAAGCCTGTGCGCGGGCAGGGTAGTAATCACTATTGAACAGGTTTTCTATCCCAAAATACCCACTCCACCTGGCGTTAACATTGTATTGGCCACTTAAGTTAAATGTGTTGTAGCTACTAACGGGGCCCTGATCGCCAGAGTATTGGCCTTGCGCATTTTTATCAAAACGCTTTCTGTCGCCTACATATAAAAAGCTCATTGCAAGTGATAGTTCGTCATTTGTTTGCCACGTTAAATTAGCAGTGGCTTTAGGTGGACTAATTTGAGCTGCCCCTAAGTACTCATCAGCTTCAGTGTTTTTACCTTCAACATAGCTATAAGTTGCGCTTAATTTAAGGTCTTCGGTAATAGTGTAATTAACTAACCCTTCGTAACCCCATATTTCTTGTGGTGCGCGTACAGGTTCGTAAACACCCGTTGTTTCATTATACTCATTACTTGTACCAAGCTCTGAGGTACTTCTGTAAAGAGCAAATTCAAAACGCACGTTTTCAAACTGTGAAGTAAAACCAACTTCGTAATTATCGATTATTGAAGCTTGGGTTTGAATTAGCGCAATATCGTCGACGGTTGCTGCGCGAAGTAAGCGACCTATATCAGAAATATCAGAGCCCTGTGAGTAACTAAAAAACGGGCTAAAGACATCGGTTAAGTTATATTTAATACCGGCATTATAGGTTGTTGCATCGTAATTAATGGTGTCGCCACGCACATTTAATGGTACTGAACATTGCGATGCGGTTTTGCAAAGTTTTAGCGTTTGGTAGTCTCTTACGCTCAAATCAATGCTTTCGTTTCTTACACCCGCTTTTACAATAATGTCGTCGCTTATTACCCATTTGGTTTGTAAAAAGCCAGCCACACTTTCCATGTCCATTTCTGGCACCCACACACGGCCATCTACTAAAGGTTGGGATGTTTTATCGTTTAAGGCATCAATACCGTAGATTAGGGTGGCTGTTACGTTTTCAAAATCAAACTGGCTATTAAATGTAGCTCTTGCACCTTGCTTATCTGATTTAATAACCGATTGACCACCGCTATAACCTTCATCAAGATTGGCTAAAGCGGTTGAGAAAAAGAATACGTTTTCTATATTTTGTTTATACAGATCGAGGGTCATTTGTGTGTTTTCAAACAACGCGTAATCAACATATTTTAGGGTTATATTTTCGTTGCCTTCTGGGCCTTGCGGTTTACCTTGTTTTTGAAGCGCTAAGGGGACGTGTATAGCGTATGTTTTTTCCCCTATATTGCCATCGCCAGTAACATCGCCTAAATCAGTTTTTTGCTGTGAGCTGTAAAAGTTATAGCTAAACTGCAGTTGCTTTTCGTCGTCAAAATCATAAGTTAGTTTGGTAAAATAGTTTTGCGTTTCAGAGTCGGATAAACCATATTGTAAACCTAAAATATCGCCTTCTGCATCGCGTTGTACGCCGTTTTCTTCATAGCTTGCTGTTAACAGATAGCTTAGTTTATCGAGCTTACCGTTTACTGCTGCCGATATTCTACCGCCGCCACTTTCTGCTAATTTAACCGCACTAAAGCGACTTGAAATACTTATTTCGCCTTCAGGCTTACCATCACTGCGAGCCTGTTTTGTTATGTAGTTAATAATGCCACCTGAGGCACCATTACCATAAATAGACGTTGCGCCTTTTATGACTTCAATGCGCGCTATGGCACTTGCATCAAGCGTTTTCACACCTAAAGAACCATTACGAAGAGGGGTTGATTGCGGTACACCATCAATCATTATTAAAGGCGCACGGCCACGGAGTGTTTGTCCTGAATTGCTTGAACTGCCTGTATCTGGGGCAAGTCCTGGAACCATTTGCGCGAGTAAACTTCCCAGTTCTGAGCTTACTTTTAAATGCTGTTGTATTTGTTGCTGATTAATAACGGTAATAGAGGCAGGTACTTCGTCTATGCTTTCTGATATTCGGCTACCAGATACAATCACGTGCTCTAACTGATCAGAAGTGTATTCATTTTTATTATTTTCATTTGCTAACGTGTTAGCACTTATTGCAACAGCAATAAGGCAAAGCGAAGTTTTTAACATGGGGTGTCTTAGTTGATAATAATTTCCGTAATGGTAATTATTATCAACTAATGGCGCAAGTGTTAATGAGATTTATTTCCATTTATGGCGTTTTAACCAAAAATACACACCGCTTACAATAAAAAACGCGAGTGAAAGGGCTATTAATAACCATAAAAACTGCACTATAGGACCTGCAAAATCACCAATGTGAAACTTATACTTAAAGTTCCATGCTTGTGTTGTGAAGTTAGTTTTACTGGCGTCAAATGAGTTTAATACTTTACCAGTAAATGGGTTGGTCCACACCCAACTGTAAGCGTGGCTTTCGCCAGGGTTTTGCATTCTCAGTGCTATTGCTTCGTCGGCTTTTTTAGGTAAATAAATTCTATATACTTTGCCATCTGGAAATACGTTCTCTGCATTTTTAATTGCTTTGTTATAGTCTAAAGTAGCCTGAGAGGGCTGTATTATTTTCGGTGCTTTAGGCCTTTGTTCTACTTTATTAAACGTTACAAATTCTAATACCGATTGAGTTTGTGTTTTCCAATTAAATGCCATGCCAGTGAAGGCAATAAGTACCAGCGGTATAAAAAAGTAAACACCCAGTACGGTATGTAATTGATACATGAGCACTCTAAATTTGGCTTTGGGTTTTATGGCTAAACGTTTAACTCTGTTTTTGGGCTTTACCCATAAATAAAAGCCGAGTAATACATTGATTAAAAGTAGCAATGCACACACCGACATCCAATTTCTAAAGGTTTTTTCACCCTTACTGTTTTCAAACAACAGCCAGCGATGTAATCCCATCGCAAACCCATAAATCGTGTCGGTTGATTCATAGACGTTTAGTACACTCCCTGAGTAGGGATTAACACTCGCGTAGTGTTTATTGGCTAACCTAAATTGCCATGCGGCGTTTGGCGCTTGTTCGGGCATAAAAAAGGTGATTTTTTGCTTAGTTTGAGCTTGTACATTTTGTATAAGTACATCGTAAGGCATTAAGTTTGTTTGTGGCGTTACGAGCCATTTATTTGGTTCTATTAGGTGCTGTATATCTTTTGCATAAATCATAACAGCACCGGTTAAACTCACTATTAATAAAAATAGTCCGCTAATAAGGGCAAGGCCTAAATGAATTCTACGTAACCAAAGTTTCAAAAACGGTATCTCATTATGAGTTAATGGCAACATTGTAAATGATAATACGAGCTGTTTTCAATTAAATAGTTGTGTATTTGGTTGGATTTCTATTATGCAGTTTTCGATATTAAAATTGTCGTGTAAAAAGCTTTTTAAGGTTAGCAAATCAATTGCTTGCTGAGTGCTAATAACAAGCTCGCAGTAGTTTTCTTTATCGTCTAGTTGCCAAAGCTTAATGCTAACTACCGATTCGATATTAAATTCACTACCAATAGCATTCGATATAGCATGTGTGTCGATGTTATTGGGTGCTGCTTGCATTAAAATTTTGCAGCTTTGCTTTAATAGTAAAATGCCATGATAAATTACATAGATAGAAATAAGTACAGTGGCAATTAAATCGACAATGTACCATTGGTATAAAATAATTAAGGTGCCCGCAATAATTACCACAATAGACGCCATTGCATCAGATACGTTATGAATAAAGGCCGCCTTTATATTTATACTGTGATTTGCACCCGCTCGGTAGGTTAAAAATGCGGTTGCTAAATCGATTACCAATGCTATTGCTGCCACCCACACAACTATCCAGCCATTAATTGGTTGAGGGTTTAAATAGCTCGAAATGGCTTCAAAAATTAAATACACGCCAATTAATATTAATGTACAGCTATTAAAAAGTGTGGCGAGTATTTCAGCGCGTTTATAGCCAAAGTGATGAGTGCCGTCAGCAGGTTTATTACCAACTTTACGTGCAATCAAGGCTATAAATATAGCGGCAGCATCACTTAAATTATGAAGGGCATCGGCTATAAGTGACAAACTGCCCGAAAATATCCCGCCAATAACTTGGGCTACGGTTAGCAATACATTAATAACAACCGCGACGGTGAGTTGTTTATTGCTTTGGTTTTCGTCTACATGACTATGTGAGTGATCGTGCGCCATAATGCTCTCAAATGCTTTGATTGAATATTGCTTATATCATGGGTGATTTAAAACAGCTACAGGAGTTATAGCGTAAATGAACGCAATTGTAAGTTAGTAATAAAGACGTACTTTTTTTGAATGCGTGAATTTAAGATCGTAACGCTAAATGTCGATTTTTTAAGGAGTTTACAGCTCAAAACTTGCGTCTTTATATATTTAGTGCATTAATGTAAGTAATATTAAATGATTAAAAGCTGCTGGGTATTAAGCATGGACAAAGGTTTAAACTTTGGTGAATTAACAGGTAAAGGACAATCTGTTCGAAGTAAGTTAATTATAACCTTTATAATTATAGCCTTAGGGCCACTTTGTATACTTACGTGGTTTAGTCTTGAACACGTAAATCGCACCCTTAAACAAAATGCAGACACTGAACTAAACGAGCTCAATAATATAGGTAAGCAATTTGCTGATATTTGGTTTGCGGACCATGTTAAAGACTTATATTTGCTCAGGACACAGTTTGATATTAGCCCTGCTAAAAAGCAAAAATTAATCAGTCAATTTGTTGAGCAGTACGACTTTGTTAATAATGTAGAGCTTATTGATGTAGACCTCGTTAATTCACTCCCCACATCCCCCTTTTTTAATGTTATTAAAGATCAACGCTTTAACGACATTCGTTCTGGTATTAAAAATACAGGAAAAATTCAATTTCAGTCAATGACTGTCTCAGGGCGTGAGTATCATATTATTGGTTTACCGGTATTAAATGGCGAAAATAAGTTACAAACCATATTGCTCGCAGATATAAATTTAAACGGCTTATTGAATAATCTAAGTAAAATACACACAGCTAATAAAGACATAACATTTTATGTTATGCACAATAATAAAATTCAAAAGAGTAATAATACAGACGATGCCCAACCACTATTTTTCTCTCAGAATGGCTCACCAACACAACGTGTTTTTTCTTATAGTAATAAAGATGAAGCCACTTTATATGGGTATATTAATTCTTTAGAGTTTTTAAATGAATCTGGTTGGCAATTACTTGTATCAAAACCAAAAGACGTTGCATTGCAAGGGTCTAATTATTATAAGCAGCTCGCTATATTAACAAATATGGGGGCGTTACTACTTATATTAACGTCGTCGTGGTGGTTTGGTCGTCGGCTTTCTCGTCCTTTAATTAACTTAGCTAAAATTGTTGAAAACATCACCAAAGGTGATGTGGTTAAAGTGCCAATAATAAACGACAGCATAGAGTTTAATCAGCTTTCATTAGGCCTGCGTAAGTTAGTGGCCGTAAAAGCAGAACAGCAAAGCATACTGCAAAAACAACGCTCTGCACTTCAAATTGCATTAAAACAATTAGCTGAGCAAAAAAGCGCATTAGATGAACATGCCATTGTTGCAGTAACTGATCTGCATGGCACCATTACTTTTGTAAATAAGAAATTTTGCGAAATTAGTGGCTATGATGAATATGAATTAATAGGTCAAAACCATCGTATTTTAAATTCAGGAAAGCACGAAAAAGAATTTTTTAAAAATATGTATAAAACCCTCAAACGCGGAGATGTATGGAACGGGCAAATATGCAATAAAGCGAAGCATGGTGGTTTTTATTGGGTAGATACGACCATTGCGCCATTTTTAGATGAAAGCGGTAAACCGCAAAGCTATATTGCTATTCGTACCGATATGACATTTCTTAAACTGCAAGAACTAGAACTTGAGCAGCATAAAACACAGTTGCAGTTAGTGATAGATACAACTGCTGTAGGTATTTGGGATTGGTATATTGATACTAACGTAGCTGTTTTAAATAACCGTTGGGCTGAAATTATAGGGTATAAACTCAGCGAAATAGAGCCTTGTACAATACAAACTTGGTATAAATTTATTCACCCAGAGGATTTAATTGAATCAGACTTAAAGCTAAAAGCGCACTTTGCTGGTGAAACAGATTACTACGAAAGTGAAGCGCGTATGAAGCATAAAAATGGCCACTGGGTGTGGGTGCTTGATACAGCTAAAGTGGTTGAATGGAATAGTGATGGTTCGCCTAAGCGAATGATAGGTACTCACTTAGATATCTCAGATAAAAAAGCAACTGAACTTGAACTGCAAGGAAGCCGAGATAGATTTGCATCTTTGGTATCAAATATACCGGGTATTATTTATCGGTGTAAATTTGATGATAAATTAAGCACACTTTATATGAGTGAGCAAGCAAGTGAGATAACAGGCTATTCACCTGATGAGTTGATAGGCAATGATGCTCTAAGCTTTTTTGATTTAATATGCGAAGACGATTCTAAAAAAATAAAAGCTGAAATTTTACGCTGTGCCAGTGCTAAGCAGTCATGGTCTGTTGAGTATAGAATTACAGCTCGCGATGGCTCTTTGCATTGGGTAAATGAAAAAGGCCAAGCGATTTACGATGAAACTGGTAACGTTTTGTATTTAGATGGATTTATTTTAGATATTACAGAGCGATACAATACGCAATTAAAAATAAATCGTCAGCAAAGCTTGCTAGAGTCAATGAGTAAGCAAGGGCAGATTGGTGCATGGGAAATTGACTTAGAAGCACATACGCTTTATTGGTCTGATGAAGTTAAAGTTATCCACGAAGTACCAGAGGGTTTTGAGCCTAGTATTGATACCGCAATTGATTTTTATAAACCAGGAGTGCACCGAGATACTATAAATACTTTGTTTGAATGCGCAGTAACATTAGGTGAAAGCTGGAGTGTTGAACTTATTATTTTAACCTATGCTGGGCAAGAACGCTGGGTTAAATCGATGGGGCAAACAGAGTTTAAAGATGGTAAATGTGTGCGTGTTTTTGGCTCATTTCAAAGTATCGATGCACATAAACGCCTTGAACTTGAAAGCGAAAAAGCCAATAGATATAACAAAAACTTAGCCGCGCTTACGGTTGCACCTGAAGTACAAAATAGTGATGTAGAGCAAGTTAAAAAGCTAGCGGTTAAATCTATGTGTGAAGTGCTAAATATTGCACGTGCGTCGGTATGGATTTTTAACGAACAACGAGACGCAATGGCGTGTCATAGCTTATATATAGATGGGCAAGGGTTTGTAGATACAGATGCTGTTTTAACTGCTAAAGACTATCCTGCATATTATAACGCCATTTATGAGCAAAACTTAGTGGCTATTGATGATGTTTATACTCACCCGGCCACTGTTGATTTTATAGAAGCGTATGCAAAACCACTCGATATTAAATCAATACTTGATGCTGTTATAGCAACAGGCGATGGTAATTTAGGTGTTTTATGTGCTGAAACTGTTGGCGAGCACCACTATTGGACGCAAAGTGAAGAAACCTATCTTCGATCATTAGCTACTTTAGTGGGCAGTACGTTGGTTTCTCAAAAACGAAAAGTAATTAGTGAAGAGCTTAAAATTGCGCTTGTAAAAGCAGAGGATGCAGCTATTGCTAAGAGCCAATTTTTAGCAACGATGAGTCACGAAATAAGAACGCCAATGAATGGTGTACTTGGTATGTTAGAGCTTGTTCAATTAGAGTCATTACCTAAACCAATAGAAACTAAAGTCGATATAGCCAAAACAAGTGCACATTCTTTATTGGGTGTCATTAACGATATTTTAGATTTTTCTAAAGCTGAAGCGGGTAAAATTGAGCTTGAAGAAATTAACTTTAATGCCCGCGATTTAATTGGTGAAGTTGCTGCCGCGCAAGCATTTACAGCTCAAGACAAAGGGATTGAAATAATTTTAGATTTGGTTGCACTTGAACCTTCGCAGTTATGCGGTGATCCTGGGCGAATTCGCCAAGTACTTACTAATTTACTAAGTAACGCCGTTAAGTTTACGAGTAAAGGCGAGGTTGTTGTAAGTGCGAAAGTTAATAAAGTGGCTCAAGGCTTAGAATTTATTGTCAGTATAAAAGACTCAGGTATAGGGATCAGTTTAGAAAAACAGCAGCAATTATTTACTCCGTTTTCTCAAGTAGATGCATCAACAACGCGTGAATACGGGGGCAGTGGCTTAGGGCTGGCTATTTGTAAGCAGCTTTGTGAGCTAATGGGTGGGGCAATTTCTCTTAGTAGTGAAGCCGGCGAAGGAAGTACCTTTACTGCCACTATAATGCTGACCCCTGGCGATCAAAAAGAGCGTTATATTCCTAATATTAATATGAAAGAGTTAACGGTTTTAGTTGTTGATGATAACGAAACAAATCGGATAGTAATTTTACAACAGCTTGAGCATTGGGGCGCTAAGGTTGCGCTTGCATGCGATGCACATCAAGCACTTGATATGTGCGCGCAGCAATATGAAAGCAAAAATTGTATGTACGATATTGCAGTGCTTGATATGCAAATGCCAGGAATGGACGGCATAGAGCTTTGTAAAGCACTAAAAGCACATGCACATTATAAATCAATGCCACTTGTAATGATGACTAGTATTGCTGGTATGGAAGGCGCTCAGCGTTATTCTGACGCTGGCTTTCAGGCATATTTTCCTAAACCAGTAACCACTGCCGATTTAATTTCTGCACTGTCGGTTATAACGAGTAATGATGCAGGCGAGACACTTCCACTTGTTACGTCAGGCTATATTTCGTCACTTAAAAAAGAAAAGGTGCAGGAATCTGCCCAAATACTACTTGTAGAAGATAATCCCATTAACCAACAGGTGGCTAAATTAATGCTCAAAAAGCTTAATTGTGACGTTACGATTGCCGGGAATGGTCAATTGGCAATTGATATATTAAAAGCGCATGATTCAGGATTCTTTAAGCTTGTACTTATGGATTGCCAAATGCCAGTTTTGGATGGCTTTGGGGCAACTGCAGCTATACGCGAAGGGGTCGCGGGTGAGCAGCACAAAAATATAAAAATTATTGCCATCACTGCTAATGCAATGGACTCCGATAAAGAGCGCTGTATAACTGCTGGAATGGATGATTACTTGAGTAAACCTATTCAATTAGATATTTTAAAAGATAAATTAGAGCTGTATATTTAAGGTCAAAATACAATGAGTAAACCCGTTATAATACGTGATGCAAAACCAAGTGACGCAAAAACAATTTTGCACTTTATTACCGAACTTGCCATATACGAAAAAGAACCTGATGCGGTAAAAACAGATGAACAAGCAATTCTAGATACTTTGTTTAGCGAAGGATCAACCGCGCACAGCATAATTTGTTTAGAAGGCGATGAGCCAATTGGTTTTGCAGTATATTTTTATAATTACTCTACCTGGTTAGGTAAAAATGGCCTGTACCTAGAAGATTTATATGTAAGCCCTGATAGTCGTGGCAATGGTGCAGGCAAAGCCATTATGAAGCACTTAGCTAATAATGCGATTAGTAATAACTGTGGCCGTTTTGAATGGGTGGTCCTTGATTGGAATAAACCCGCTATCGATTTTTACAATAGCATTGGTGCAAAGCCACAAAACGAATGGATTATATATCGCTTAACAGGGCAGGAATTATTAGATTTCGCTAAATAGTTAATGAAAATCATTTGCATTTGCGTTGTTGGGTGTGTAAGTTAAATACACACTCAATAATTAAATGTGCAGATGATTATATGATCTCAAGTCAAAAACAGCCCCAGCCAGATCTACTCTATCTTGAACAAGCATTAAGCCCTTGGCAGTCGAACATAATGCAAGGTAATTATGCATTTGAACAAGGTGCTTTACTCGAAGCACGCGATAAATACTTATTAGCCAAAACACTCGCAGATCATCTCCTTCAGCAGTTTTTATACGCTCAGATTAATAATAATGCCATTCATGCTATTGAGCATTGTATACCCGCACTTGTTGTTGCTTCACATAATTTAGCTGATACCTATATTGCTATGCAACAGCCTGAAAATGCATGTAAATGGTTATGCGAAGTACACTTAACACTCTCTTCATTAATTAAGCATACTCATTACGATATACAAAAAGTGAGTAAGCATCATTACATTAAAACTTCCTCTGAACTTGTATCATTTGCACAGCGTTATCCTTCTTTTCCAGAACTGATTGAGCAAGTGAATTTTTGCTTATGCTCTAAAGACTCAACAAACAGCCTGCTACATTAAAATAAAGGAGTAATTTATGGCGTTTACCTTGCCAGCACTTAATTATGAATACGATGCGCTTGAGCCTCATTTAGACAGCAAAACTATGCATATTCACCACACATTGCATCATCAAACGTATATCAATAAAGCCAATGCTGCTTTAGCAGATACTGTATATGCTAAAGCAAATGCTGAAAAATTACTTAAGGGAATAAACAGCCTGCCTAGTAATTTGCAAAAAGCAGTACAAGAGCATGTAGGAGGGCATTTTAATCACAGCTTATTTTGGCAGATAATGAGCCCACAAGGAGGAGGTGAACCTGAAGGTATTGTGGCTCAGGTTATTAATGAGCAACTAGGCAGTTTTGATAGATTTAAAGACCAATTTACAGCCGCGGCAATTAGCCAATTTGGTAGTGGTTGGGCGTGGTTATGTGTAACGCCGGATGAAAAGTTGATTGTAGAAAATAGTGCTAATCAAGATTGCCCTTTAATGCAGGGAAATATCCCTATTTTGGGACTTGATGTATGGGAGCATGCCTATTATTTGAAGTATCAAAATAAACGTCCTGATTATATTGCTGCATTTTATAATGTAATTAATTGGAAAGAAGTACAAAGGCGTTATTTATTGGCTATTGGTTGAGTGCCGAATATGGCTAGTAATACAGTTTTTTTTGTATAAGCTAGGCTCTATAAGGTTTAATTTATAGAGCCGTTTATGGACACTTCACATTGGCAAAAAGCACGTCAGAGTCGCGATCCTCGTTTTGACGGGCTTTTTTACGTAGCGGTAAAAAGTACCGGTATTTATTGCAGACCTATTTGCCCTGCGCCAACGGCTCACGAAAAAAACGTTGCTTATTATCAGTTTGCTCATAACGCGGCGCAAGATGGTTTTAGACCCTGTATACGATGCAGACCCGATAGTGCCCCAGGCAGCGCAGCATGGCAGGGTACAAAAACGACTGCACTTAGAGCAAAACAGTTAATAGATCAAAATGACGAGCACGATTGCGAAAAATTAGCAGCTCGTTTAGGTGTAAGTAGTCGTTATTTAAGACAGTTGTTTAAGCAGTATTTTGGCGTGTCAATTACGCAATATCGATTATTTAACCAATGTCACTTTGCTAAAAAGCTGATTCAAGAAACACATTTACCCCTTACCGAAATAGCGTTTTCCGCAGGCTTTAAAAGCATTAGGCGCTTTAATGATGCTTTTTTACAGCAGTTAAATATAGCTCCCTCAAAGCTGCGCAGTGGCGATAAAAAACCAACATCAACACTCACTTTAACGCTACCATTTAGGCCGCCTTATAATTGGCCTGCTTTGCAGAGCTTTTTACAAAGGCGTTTGATAAAACCAATGGAGTGGATAACGCAAACGAGTTACGGGCGCACTTTTGCAAGTGAGGAATATAAAGGAAGCTTTACCGCTGAATTTATAGCGAGTAAAAACCATTTTAGTGTATCTATCGATATAGATAATACGGTTTATTTGCAATCGGTTATAAATAATATACGTCGTGTGCTTGATTTAGATGCCGATATTAATTTAATTCAAATGCATTTAAGGGCCAATATAAACAACGCATTTACAGTGTGTGAAGGGCTCAGGCTTCCCGGGATTTGGTCAAGCTTTGAAGCCGGTATAAGGGCAGTACTTGGGCAACAAGTGAGTGTTACTGCCGCGCATAATTTAGTAACAAAGTTAGTTGATGAATTAGGCGAAAAAGAGGGCGATGTTATTTACTTCCCCGCAGCTAAAATTGTTGCTAATAGTGACTTTGCATTTTTTAAAATGCCACAAGCGCGCAAAAATGCACTGCATAACTTAGCCCAGTTTTGTGCTTTAAACTCCGAAAACGACGATTTAGACGAGTGGCTTAGCTTAAAGGGAATTGGTCCTTGGACAGTAAATTATGCAAAGTTGCGAGGGCAAAGCCAGCCCGATATATTACTTGATGGCGACTTAGGTGTTAAAAAAGCTCAAGCGGCGGCAAACCCTTTCGTACCTGCTAACAGCGCTCCTTTTCGCTCTTACTTAACTTTTCAACTTTGGCAGCAATTATAATGATCATTCAAACATCCATTTCGAGCCCTATAGACGACATAATTATTCAAGCGACCGAGAAAGGCGTGAGTTACGTTGGGTTTTATCCACCAGTTGAACACCCTCATACGCCATTTGAGCAAGTCGCTAACAAGGCGGTGCTTATTTGTGCTGCGCAGTTAAATGAGTACTTTGCAAAAAAACGCACTACTTTTGATGTACCACTTGATACAAACGGTACAGCATTTCAACAAAGCGTATGGCAAGCACTATTAACGGTGCCTTTTGGGCAATCACAAACATACGGCTATATTGCAAACCAACTCAATAACCCAAAAGCAGTGAGGGCAGTAGGTGCTGCGAATGGTAAAAATCCGATTAGCATTATAGTGCCTTGCCACCGAATTATTGGCGCAAATGCAAAGTTAACGGGCTATGCTGGTGGGCTTGATAGAAAACGTTGGTTACTGAAACACGAAGGATTAATGTAAATTAATTTAATATTAAGGTAGCATAAGCGCACTTTTTATAAAATGGCACCGCAATGGCTCAATTATACTTTTACTACTCTGCAATGAACGCAGGTAAATCAACCACGTTATTACAATCTGCATTTAATTATAAAGAACGTGGCATGGAACCTGTCATCCTTACTGCAGCCATTGATGATAGACAAGGCGTTGGTAAAGTATCGTCTCGTATAGGTTTACAAGCTGACGCGCATGTATTTGATGCTAGTAAAGATGTATTTGATCTTATTCAATCGCTTAACAACGACAAAAAGCGCCATTGTGTATTAGTTGATGAATGCCAGTTTTT
The DNA here is from genome assembly GCF_015864285.1 of Pseudoalteromonas sp. NZS100_1. NCBI lineage: Bacteria > Pseudomonadati > Pseudomonadota > Gammaproteobacteria > Alteromonadales > Pseudoalteromonadaceae > Pseudoalteromonas > Pseudoalteromonas sp. NZS100_1. The sequence goes on along the minus strand of NZ_JADYXN010000011.1, from coordinate 110,305 downwards.
ATCAAAAGAACAAGTAATGCAATTAACCGATGTGGTTGATGAGTTAGGTATACCGGTACTGTGTTATGGCTTGCGTAACGACTTTAGAGGCGAGTTATTTATAGGGTCGCAATATTTGCTTGCGTGGGCTGATAAGTTAGTTGAGCTTAAAACTGTATGCCACTGCGGGCGTAAAGCTAACCATGTACTGCGTACCGATGAAAATGGTGATGCAATAGCCGATGGTAACCAAGTAGAAATTGGCGGCAATGACCGATATGTTTCGGTATGCCGCAAACATTATAAAGCCGCGTTAAATATGGGCCGACAAAGCATTTAAAAATGTATCAATATCTTCGCGCGTAATATCTAAATGCGTTACTAGCCTAAGCTGCTTGCTTGGGCTAAATAATATACCTTGTTGTTTAAGCGCTTGTGCAACCTCTTCAATGTTTATACTGCTAGTGTACGTTGCATAAACCATATTAGTGGTGTTGCTCATATCAACAGTAAAACCACTTATCTCACTTAATTTTTGCGCTAAATAGCGTGCATTTGCATGATCGTCTTTTAAGCGATTTACATTGTGCTCAAGTGCGTACTGCCCAGCGGCTGCAAGCATTCCGGCTTGGCGCATACCGCCACCAAGTACTTTTCTCCATCGCCTTGCTTTATTAATAAGTGCTGGTGAACCTAATAATAAAGAGCCAACGGGTGCACCTAAACCTTTAGATAAACAAATAGAAACTGAATCAAAATGTTTTGTAATGTCAGTTATATCAACATTTAGCTCAACAGCGGCATTAAAAGCACGTGCGCCGTCTAAGTGCAGCGCTAAATTATGTGTATTAACAAATTCGCGTGCTTGGGCTAGGTATTCAAGCGGGAGCACTTTGCCGCCAATGGTGTTTTCGAGGCTAAGTAATCGAGTTTTAGCAAAATGGCAATCGTCTGGTTTTATAGCCGCCGCTATTTTACTAAAAGGGATGCTGCCATCAGCTTCGTTTTCGATAGGCTGTGGTTGCACAGATCCTAAAACGGCTGCACCGCCACCTTCAAATTTATAGTTATGCGCATTTTGGCCACAAATATATTCGTCACCTCGCTCACAATGCGCCATTATTGCAAGTAAGTTGGCTTGTGTTCCTGAGCTACAATAAAGTGCGGCTTTAAAGTTAAAACGCTTACACGCATAGGCTTCTAGTTGGTTAACGCTTTCATCATCACCGTATACATCGTCACCAACCGGTGCGCTGTACATAATATCGCGCATTTTTTTTGTTGGTTTTGTAACTGTATCAGAGCGAAAATCTATCATGATTGCCTTATCCTTTTTATTGTTTTAAATAAAATTGGTACTAAGCCAGCTCGCTACAAATTTGTTCACGAGTTTCTTTATCAAAGTAGCTCCATGCAATAAAGCGGCTAATTTTTTGACCTTGTGCCATATCAACTATTTTATATTGTGCTATTGGGTGGGCTTTTAATACTTCTTCAAGGGCTGCAATATTATCTTTTTTAGAGACTAACGACGTAAACCACAGTACTTGCTCTGCAAAGTCTTCGCTCTCTTTAATCATGTTAGAGATAAACTGTACTTCACCGCCTTCACACCATAATTCATTATTATGACCACCAAAATTAAGCGTGCTACTGGGTGTTTTTCCTAGGTTTTTCCATTTACGTTCACTGCCTTTACTTGCCTCTTCTTCACTTGCATGAAACGGAGGATTACAAAGTGTTAAATGAAATAAATCTTTTTGATTTACAACGCCTTTAAAAATATGTGATGCGTTTTTTTGTTGTTTTAGGGTTATTTTTAAACTATTAAACTGCGCAATTTGCTTTGCTATTTTTACTGATGCTGCATCAATATCAGTCCCTGTAAAATGCCATTTATATTCACTTGTACCCGTAAGTGGATAAACTAAGTTAGCGCCAGTGCCAATATCAAGCACTTTAATTTGCTTACCTAAAGGTATTTGTTGTTGATTATCGTCACTTAATAAATCGGCTAAGTAATGAATGTAGTCAACACGCCCTGGTATAGGTGGGCATAAATTATGCTCAGGAATATCCCAAAAATTAATATTGTAGTGTGCTTTTAAAAGCGCCTGATTAAGTGTTTTTACCGCTTTGTTGTCACTAAAATCAATGCTTTTAGTGCCTGCAGGTGTGGTTATAACAAAAGGCAGTAGAGCAGGGTGCTCTGTTGTTAATAAATCGAAGTCGTATCCATTTTTATGTAGGTTACGAGGATGTAATTTTGAACGTGTATTATTTTCTTTCATGGCTTCATTTTAACAACAGATATAATGTGGTGATTGTAACAAATGCTGATGAGTAAAGTGCAGACATTTCCTTTGGTATATTTAATATTGCTGGTAGGATGAGTTGAAAATAATAAAAAGGAATAACTGTGGCGATTTCTCAGCAATCAATAATTATCAATTTAGACGCTCACCAAACACTTCATTTACGTCGAATCAGCGATGATAATCAGCAAGGGCCTGTCGTATTTTTTATGCATGGAGCTGTAGAAAACGGTAAAATTTTTTACACCCATTCTAATAAAGGGCTTGCCCCTTTTTTGGCTGAGCATGGGTACCGATGCTATGTGGCTGATTTACGTGGACGAGGTGATAGTAAGCCAATTATTTCGAGCGAGTCCGAATATGGACAAACTGAGTCTATCCTAGAAGACATCCCTACCTTTATTAAGCAAATAGAGTTGATTGAAGGCAAGAAGCCTGACTACTGGGTCGCTCACTCTTGGGGCGGGGTATTGATGAACAGCGCGTTTGCACGTTTTCCAGAGTATATTAATGATGTAAAAGCGTGTGTGTATTTTGGCTCTAAGCGTTCTTTATTTAATAACCATCCTCAAAAATTATTACAAGCCAATTTAATTTGGTATTTTATGGCACCTTTACTTGCTAAAAAACACGGCTATTTAAATGCTAAAGGTTATAAGTGGGGAAGCGATAACGAAACTCAAAAGTCGCATTATCAAAGTATGCAATGGGCTAAAAAGAAGCCATGGATAGATTCTGATGATAATTTTGATTATGCAAAAGCTCTAAACAACCTGCATTTACCGCCAACGCTTCATATTGCTGCGGTAAAAGATAAAGCATTAGCGCAACCAATCGATATTCAAAAGTTTATGGACGAATCAGGGCCTGGCATTCAACAAATGCGAATTTACGGTCGTAAACACGGGCATAATTTTGATTACGATCATATTAATATGCTTACCCACCCAAGTGCGCGTGATGATCAATTTAAAGATTTACTTAATTGGTTTAAAGCACATCTGTAGGACCTGTTGACCTTTCAGGGTTGAACCCAAAAGGCAGCGCATGTTTGGTCTTTATGCTACGTTATCGCCTATTTATGGGGAACAACCACACTACATAGGCTCTGCCTTGCCTAAATACCAAACAGCCTACTGCAAATTTAACCTCGAAAGATAAACAGGCCCTAATTAATTCTCATCAAGTAACTTTAAAAGCGGTGTTTTGTAACGCTCCCACTTAGCGATTGCGGCGTTATTAATAGGTTGGCGAATAGCATGTTTACTCAACGTGGTTACCGGTGTTTTTTGTTTATAAAACGCTAAGCAACGCTGTTCAAAATGACAGTTTAAAAAACCAAGTAACTGCGTTAGCTGCTCTTTTGGGTTGCTCACTAAATCTTCGTAACTGACATCATAAATTGGCATACTTTTAAAGGAGTACCAATGGCTCATCAGTTTTTCATACACACTATGGTAAAGCTTAAACTCAGGTAGTGAGCAAAAATAAGGCTCGTTTTCGGCAAAGTAATTAGTGAAAATAGAAAACGCAGTAGCATTAAAGTTGCGACTTAAGTTTATAAATTTGGCATTTGGAAATAGGATATATATTAGTCCGAGCGACTGATAATTACTCGGCAGTTTATTTATTATAAAAGGTCTGATGGGCGATGCTGTTTTTAATGTTGCGATATAAAGCTCGCGGGCTTTTTTGATTAAGTCAGGCGTTAAATGCGCTAAACATTGCGGGTAAGCAACTCCCGTTTTTTGCTCGATAAAAGCAACCGCGTTATTACTAATACTCGTACTTTCTCCTAGGCTCGAAAACTGACTATGGCTTGCCAACATTTGCTCCAGGAGGGTAGAGCCACTACGAGGCATACCAATAATAAATACAGGTGTAATATTACCTGTAAATTTTTTATCGGCAGAGGCAATAAATTCCTCGGTGTTGTATTTTATTATTTCATCGTAAAAAGGGATTAAATCTTTAGTGTTAAATTCACTTAATTTTCTTTGTAATTTATTTGCCAATATAAAATAATTAAATGCTTGCTCGGTATCTTCAAGTGCATCGTAACTGTTTGCTAATGCGTAGTAACACACCATTTTTAAACGTAAATTGCTCGTTTGAGTTAGTAAGTGGTGCAAATTACTTACATAATTATGCTCTTTATCAAACCGGCCTAACTGCACAAGTTCAAATAAAATATAAGCTGTTACAGGGTATACCCCAATACTGAGTGCATGAGCAAAGGTTGTATGGGCTTTATCTAACTCGCCATGTGTTAAATAGTGCTGTGCTAAGTAATAATGAGGCTCTGGGTTATGACTTGCTAATTTTTTTGCGTATTCGAGCACCGTTAACGCATCGTTTGGCGAATTAACACCGTTCAATGCATCAGCAAGGGCATGTAATGGTTCAAGCATATGAGGCATGCGCTCACACGCTTTTTGGAGTAAGTACACGGCAACGTCATAACGCTCTAATCGTAGGGCAATTCTGCCTAAGCCAAATAAAGCTTCACCATTTTCGGGATTACTATTTAATAGCGTTTTAAAATGAAACTCAGCTTCTTTGAGTTTATTTTGTTGCAGTAATTGGTTGGCTTTATTAAGTAACATAGTTAGACATTATTATTATTTTTATTAACTATAAAATTAAAAAGGCGAAATGTCTTTAACATTTCGCCTTTGGTTCTTCATGAAAATAGTTTAAAAAGTATATGTTGCTTTAGCGTAGTAAAAGCCACCGTTAATACCAAACGGAGATGTTTCGTAGAACTGACCACCCCAGTTGTTATTAGGGATACCCGTTGCATCTGCAAAATCAAGTTTTTCAGCATCTTGGTCGAATAAGTTTTGAGCGCCTACAGAGAAGCTAACTGATTCATTTAAGAAGTAAGTTACTTCAGCATCAATAGTGACTGCAGCATCTGCTGTTTTAGCTGTTGCATCATAATCAACGTGAACACCTTGGTATTCGCCGTAGTAGTTTGCACGAGCAAATGCAGAAACTGATTCCCATTGTTGAGACAATGTGAACGTTGCACGATGGTTAGGTAAATCTTCTTCTAAGCGTTTAACTTTAAACGCACCTGTAATCTCACTAAATTGAGTTACTTCAGTATCATTCCAGTTATAAGCAAGACTAAATGTAGAGCTACCGCCCATTAGTTCAGCAGTATAGTTTGCAACTAAATCGATACCTTGAGTTGTTGTATCAAAGTCATTTGTAAAAAAGCTTACCTGAGCAAGACCTTGTACATTAGGAACTCCAGCGGCTGTAAGTGTATCTTTATCTGCTTGGCTTAAGTTGATTTTATCTGATTGGCTAATACGGTCATCTACTTGAATGTTGTAGTAATCAAGCGTTAAAAATAACTCGCCGATTGTGTATACAGCACCAAGTGTATAGCTTTGTGATTCTTCCGGCTCAAGCTCTGTACCACCTAATTGCACTGCAATAGGGTTTGTTGGTGGAAGAAGCGCTGAATCTTGTAATACACCGCTGTCTAAGCTTGTTTGTACGTTACTTACGTTAGCTTGACCAACTGTAGGTGCACGGAAACCGCTACTTACAGAACCACGAATATTTAAATCTTCAGTTAAATGGTATTGAGCCATTACTTTGTAGTTAGTTGTAGTACCAAAGCTGTCGTAGTCTTCAAAGCGAAGCGCTACGCCCATTAAAAAGTCTTCAGTAAAGGGTGCTTCAACATCAACATACGCTGCATAGTTACGACGAGAAAACTCACCTGCTTGTGATGGTTTAAAACCAGGGAAGCCGTTAGAGCCAATACCAAAACCTTGTGCTGTTAAAGGGCCTGCTGTGTAAGATTCTTCATCACCAGAAATGATAGTGAATGTTTCTTCATGCCATTCAAAACCACCGGCAATGTTTACATCATAAGCTAAACCAAAGTCGACACCCTTTGATAAATCAAAGTTAAAGTTTTTCTCTAGCTGTTCATATTTACCCGGACTGAAGTCACGTGGCGTATCCGCACCTAAAGAAGCATTAACCGTGTCATAGATGAAGTAACGTGATTCATTTAAACCCACAGTACCGCTTAAGTCATAGTAAGTATCTTTTAAGAAACCACCAGTGAATCGCCCTTTAGTACCAATAGTTAAAGAAGTATCAGTAATGTTGCCGCCAAAGTTAGGTGTAAAGCCACCTGGAAGCGTTTCGTTAAAGGCAAAACAATCTGGGTTGTTCGCTACACCATTTATATAAGCAGGATCATCTAATACGTTGCCATCTGTTATTGCAATAGTAGGACAGTTAGCGCTCATATCAGGTGTTAAATCTGCAACAAGTAGTGTTTCGCCACCATCATTTGAGTAAACGCCAGAACGTGTTTGCGGGTTACGGTAGTAAAAGCCACCACGTACATCACGTTCAGAGTAATTACCAAACATGTAAAATTCAGAATCGTTTGTTAGCTCTAAACCTACGTTACCAAAAATTGTAATATCGTCGTTTACTTCTGGTGCGCCCCATACTTGTGCAAGAGAAGATACATCAGGAACACCGGCAGCTGAAAGTGCTGCGGCATCGGCACGTTGAACTGAGCGGCTTGTTGCATCAGCTGTTTTATATTGAAAGCTTAAATTAGCAAAGCCATTGTCGGTAAACGGTAAACCCACGTTACCCGACACTTGTGTTGTATCGCCGTCACCTTCATAAAATTGACCATGGCGGATTTCTAATTTGCCACCTTCAGAAGCGTCTTTTAGTTGGAAGTTCATTACACCCGCGATTGCATCAGAACCATATTGTGCAGCTGCGCCATCACGAAGTACTTCTACTTGTTTAATAGCAATGCTTGGAATAACTGAAATATCTGCGCCTTGCGCGCCATCGTTAATACCACCGCCTAAAAATGCAATTACAGAAGCACGATGACGACGTTTGCCGTTTAAAAGAACCAATGTGCTGTCTGATGGTAAACCACGTAAGTTAGCTGGGCGAACAAGAGAGGCCGCATCACTAATAGGATTTTGATGTACGTTAAAAGATGGCACGGCACCTTTTAAAAGCTCAAGCATGTCGGTATTGCCTGATCTTTCTAATTCTTCGCCGCCAATAATATCGATTGGAACTGGTGAGTCACCGATTGAACGTGGAGCTGAGCGCGTACCTACTACGGCAATTTTCTCTACGTTTTTATTTACTTTAGTTTGCTGTTGCTCGTCTGCTGCAATAGCAGAACCCGAAAAAAACAACCCTGCAGTGGTTGTAGCTAAAGCAAATTTGATTGCTTGGTTTAGCGCATTATTTTTTAATTTCATTCTAATTTTCCCCAGTTAGAATAATTCTTATTTTTGATGCTAATTTCACATCATTTATTTTTAACTTAATTTTTTGTTTCACATAAGTTTGAGGGTTTAGCTCAAAAGCCTAATCAATTAAGCTTACTTTTTGTGAAGTCCTATTTACAGACTATAGGTAAAAAACGGGAAGGGCAATTGCTAATTAACCATTTGATAACAAAAAGATTCAATTTAAGAAAAAATGCAACAATGGTGCAAAGTAAAGCTAAAATGAACTAAATAAGTGCAAATAGGGTTGTTGAGAGGAAAATTAATGCGTTATCAGTATTTAAATGTTATTTATTTGTTTCTTTTTGGTGGGGTTTTCAATGTTTTGTGCACATCGCCAAGTTGCTAATTTTTCTTTATATTCATCCCACACGCAGGGGCAGCAACTGCCACCACCACAACATTCATCAGATTTTGGTTTTTCAGGTTTTTGCGGTAGTTGGTTTGTCATATTCAGTGTTGTTGTATGTATTTAATACTAATTTGGTGCAAAGGATAAGTTAAAGGATGTTGTAAGTAAATTATTCTTTGTGAACCCGTGCTGCTGTGTAAAAATAAAAGTTATGCGATTATATAAAGTTATTCACCGTGCACCTTGGCGGGTAGTTAAAATTAGTAAAAAACGCCAACAGCTGCGTTTTCGCCGTGCTATGGTGGCGCTTAAAATTGCACTTGCGCAAGAAAAACAAGAAACCAAAGAAATGCTCTCTATTTATAGGCGCTACACTCAAGGCCAAACAAGTAAAGAGGAGTTAAAACGCGCCAATGAACAGTTTGTTGATATTTTAAAAGGGTTAGGGCTCGGTGTGTTTGCAGTATTACCTTTTGCCCCGCTTACAATTCCTTTAGTTGTTAAATTAGGGAGTTTAGTGGGAGTTGATGTACTGCCAAGTTCGTTTAATATGAACAAATCTATTAAAGAACTTGATGCTAAAATAGATCAAGAAAATCAAAAGCAAGAATCCAAAAATAGCTTAAAAAAGTAGCTAAAATCCCTTCAAATTAGCGATACCTTTTAGGTGCGCTTATTGATATGCTCTTAAGTACCATTTTTATATTATATGAGCTTTTTAATGAGTGCATTACTACGTCATACATCTTCTGGTATTCCTTTATCTTTTATTCTTAAAAACGAATTATCTGACTGGCAAGCACAGCAGCCTGCATTTATACAAAATTGGTTAACTAATACAGGTTTCGAAAAGCAAGGTGTTGCTTTAATCCCTGATGCTAAAACGGGCGAGTTAAGCCAGGTATTTTGTTTAATGCAAAGTAGCGATGATTTTTGGGCTGCGGGTAATTTAGCAAATACACTTCCTACTGGTACTTATCAAATTCAAGGCGAGAGCGCTTTTGTAGAGCAAGTTGCTTTAGGATTTGTGCTTGGTGGTTACGAATTTAGTGAATATAAAGAAAAACCAACAGCAAAAGCGCAATTAGCCATTAGCGATAAAGCGTTGTTTGAGCGTATTAGCCAACAAGCTGATGCCATTACACTTGCACGTGATTTAGTTAATACTCCAGCGGTAGACATGATGCCGCAACATTTATCGCAAGTAATGGAAGATTTAGCTGTGACTTACAATGGCGAATTTTCACAGTGGATTGGCGATGAGTTACTAGAGCAAAACTACCCGACTATTCACATGGTGGGTCGTGCAAGTGAAAACAAACCGCGTTTACTCGATTTAAAATGGGGTGCAACAGATGCTCCATTAATTACACTAGTAGGTAAGGGCGTATGTTTTGACTCAGGTGGACTTGATTTAAAACCAAGCTCTGGCATGCGTAACATGAAAAAAGACATGGGCGGCGCAGCACATGTTATTGCACTAGCACAGCTTATTATGGCCGCTAACTTACCAATTAGATTACGAGTGCTTGTACCCGCTGTTGAAAATGCAGTATCGCGCAATGCATTTCGCCCTGGCGATGTTGTTAAAACACGCAAAGGCATTATGGTCGAAATTGATAATACAGACGCAGAAGGGCGCTTAGTATTGTGTGATGCATTAAGCGAAGCACAAAACGATAATCCTGAGCTAATTATTGATTTTGCCACCCTTACTGGCGCATGTCGTGTTGCATTGGGTACTGAGCTTCCGGGCTTTTTCTCAACAGAGCGCGATGTAGCAAATGGTATTATTGATGCAGGTTTAAGTGTACATGACCCTGTTTGGCAACTTCCGTTGTTTGAGCAATACAAAAACTTACTAAAAAGTGATGTAGCCGATATGGCAAACTGTGCAAGTACACCGTTTGGTGGTGCTATTACAGCGGCGCTTTACTTAAAAGAATTTGTTGAGCCAACAACACCATGGGTACATTTTGATGTAATGGCGTGGAACTTACGTGCATTACCGGGTCGTCCAACGGGTGGTGAAGCATTAGGTATTCGTGCTGTATTTAACTACTTACAAAATCGTTTTAATATGTAGTTTTTGATTCAATAGTAAGAACTTGAGCTTATGAGTTTTAAACCTCATAAAGCTCAAGTGGCAAGTTATCTGGATCGGCAAAAAAGGTAAACTTTTTGCCGGTTATTTCATCCACTCTAATATCCTCAACGTTTACTTCGCACGACTCTAAATACGTTTTTGCAATCTGTACATCCGCTACCTTAAAAGCTAAATGTCTTAAGCCTTGTGCTTCGGGATAGCTTGGTCTTGCGGGCGCTCCATCAAACGAAAATAGCTCTATTTGGCTATCATCTGGCATGGCTAAATCTAACTTATATGAATTACGATCAGCTCTAAAGTGCTCATTAATAACGTTAAGTTTAAGTACATTGCTATAAAAGTGTTTAGAACGTGCATAGTCACTACAAATAATAGCAGCGTGGTGAATACCTAAAAGTTTCAAATTTAATTCCTTAAAAAGCAAAAACGCACTTAATTAAGTGCGTTTTATATGTGACTTATTACATGTTGTGTTAGCTTGGCTGTGCTTCTTTACATGCTTTAACGGCCGGTGCTACAAGTTCTAAACCGGTTTTATTACATGGCGGTAAAGCGGCATCGCTTACACTAATAGGCGTTACGCGTTCGCCCCATTTTATGTAACTTGCAGCCCAGGTAAGGCCTGCACCAAATGCAGCAGACATAATGTTCGAATGCGGTTTAATTAACCCTTGCTCAACGGCTTCACATAACGCAATAGCAATCGTAGCAGCAGAGGTATTACCATACTCACCAATGTTAACCATTACTTTTTCGTCAGGTACTTTTAAACGATGCTGAATAGCCTGAATAATACGTAAGTTAGCTTGGTGTGGAACGAGTACATTAATGTCATCAAGGCTCAAATCGGCTTGTTTAAGTACATCGTCGCACGCTTCGCTCATGCCTTTAACAGCACGTTTGAAAATTTCACGACCTTCAAATAATAAATCAGATGGACCAATTGGCTCATATTTATTTAAATCACTACCAAAGTTAGTGATGTGTAAAATATCGCGGTCTTCACTGTCACAACCAGTTTTGGTTGCTAGTAAACCAGCTGGCGTATCTGCCGCTTCAAGTACTACTGCACCTGCGCCATCGCCAAATAAAACAGCGCTATCGCGACGTGCCCAGTTTACGTACCAGGTCATACGCTCAGCGGCAATGACCACTGCTTTTTTGATCATACCCGCTTGAATTTGTGCTGTAGCGGCTTGCAATGCATATAAAAAGCCCGAACATGCCGCGTTTGTATCCATTGCGGCAGCGCCGGTTGCACCAATATTTTTTTGCACTTGTGAGGCGGTATTTGCCACAACAGTAGAAGGTGTACAGGTTGCTAATATCACTAAATCAATATCTTTAGGATCAACGCCTGCGCACGCAATAGCATGCTTAGCAGCAACGGTTGCCAGCTCGGCGGTACTTACATGGCTCACTCGGCGAGATTTAATGCCTGTACGCGAGGTTATCCACTCGTCGGTGGTATCAACTATTTCACTAATTTCATCGTTGCTAATGCTTGCTGGTGGAATGCATTTACCCCAACCTGTGATATGTGCGTAAGGCATAGTATGTTCTCTTAAGGTGGTCTGACATGTGTTACTAATGAAGACGTTATATCAAAAATTGCCTTTCAAGACCAGTTTATAGGTGTTTTGGCTTGTAATTACTGATAATTAAAAGAGAATTATATATAAGTTGATTTAAAAAAGAACAAGCAGGAGTACAATAGTAATATGTGGGTTATTAACGATGCTTACAATAAAAAGTAGCCGATTAAGTGTTCTCAGGCAAACAGATATTATTAATTTTACTAGCGTATTGTCGAAATGTTAGCTTATTTTTATGGTGTCATAGGTTGTAAAAACAAAGTCAGTTTATAAACAATAGGGAAGGTTATGAGCAGCAAAATAAAAGTGTCGTTGTTTAATCATTTGATTGACGCTGAGCGCCAGTTATTAGACCCAGAAATTCGCCAGTCTGAGCGCGCATTAGATGCTTTACTCGATGATGAATTTATCGAAATTGCAGCCAACGGCACTACATTTAATAAATACCAAGTACTTACCCGCTTACCTACCGAGGTTGTGCCACAGTTTTATAATCAGCATTTTAAGGGCCGAATGCTAAGTGGTGATGTAGTGCAACTTAGCTACCAAGCTGCTTATAGGCGCTCTGCTCGGGCGGAGTTTAATTACTCGTTACGTATGTCGCTTTGGCGTAAACAAGGCGAGCAATGGCAAATGGTGTTTCACCAAGGAACGCCTTGTGCGCCGTTTTCAATTTCGATGGATGATGATTAAAAGCCATATACCCGTTAAAATACCTTTATTAAACATTTGATTGGGCAATTACCTCTTGTTAATGCGTACCGACCCTACTATTAGTCGACTATTAATGCTGCGAAGCGGCGCAATTGCCGTGCAATTAATTGCTGTGCTTAGCGTTTATTTTTTACTAGAACATCAAATTGCATTACTGCCTTTACTGATTGTTATTGCCGTTGAGGCTGTGTTTCAGCTTATTAGCCTGTTTGCTTATCGTAATGTAAGCCAAGCTAAACCTGTAGGTATGTTGATGCAGCTAACTGCTGATGTATTATTTTTAACGGTTTTGCTCTCACTAAGTGGCGGTGCAACCAATGCATTTGTTTCGTTATTATTGCTGCCAATAATGATCGCTGCTGTTACGCTGCGAGAAAAAGGATTAGCTTATATTGCGGTATTAGCTATTGCCGCATACAGTTTTTTACTGATTAAGATGCCCGATCACAGCATGCATCAAATGAATATGAGTGGTCACTTTATTGGCATGTGGGTTAATTTTGTTTTAAGTGCTAGCGTAATCGCATTAGTGATTGGCGCAATGAGCAGGGCACTTAAAGAGCGAGAGCGAATTATTGCAAACGTGCGTGAAAAACAATTGCGTAATGAACAGCTTGTTACCCTTGATGGGGCTGCTGCACAAATAACCCATCAACTAGCGACCCCAATTGCAAACTTACAGTTACTGTTTGAAGAGTTATTAGAAGATCAACCAAACAACCCTATTGTTAAGCACATGCAAGCGCCGCTTACTCAGTGTAGTACACAGCTTAACGACTTTAGAAAACTCTCTGAGCAATTACGCCTTAAAAATTCACAAGAGCATACCACCGTAAAGCAACTGCAAACGCAAATTACAGACACACTTTTACTGCAATACCCTGATCAGCACATTAAATGGATTACGCCACCTATTGCAGCAACATTGATAAGTGATGCGATGTTATTGCCTGCTATTTTAAATTTATTGCAAAACGCCGCGCTCGCTAATCAAAAACAAGGTCAAACTCAATTAGAGCTGAGTTGGCAGCAAGATAACTTACATAGTGAATGCGTTTACTTGTTAATTCGCGATTTTGGCCGTGGCTTTTCATCATCGCAATTAGCAGAGCTGGGCGGGCAACTTATGCCAAGCGATCAAGGAATGGGGCTTGCTGTGCTTTTATCAAATGTTACTTTTGAGCGTTTAAATGGCTCACTTACCTTGTTTAACCATGCAGATGGCGGCGCTGTCGCCAAAGTTAAACTCTCTATTGTAAACACTGAAGATAACGCCTCATGAAGTTACTTATAATTGAAGACGACATAAATTTAGCCAGCACACTGGCAAGGCGCCTAACTAAACAAGGCTTTACCTGCGAGGTGGCGCATAACCAAAGCGATGCGTTACTTGTTGCGCGCAAACTATTGCCCGACTTTGTTTTATTAGACATGAAACTAGGCGACGATAATGGACTTGCACTCATAAAGCCGCTGCGGAGTTTACTTGCACAAGCACATATTGTTTTACTAACTGGGTTTGCAAGTATAGCAACCGCAGTAGAGGCAATGCGTTTAGGCGCAAACGACTACCTTACTAAGCCGGTTGATATGGCAACATTATTAAAAGCGCTTAACACCGAGCCTGTGGCATCGGCATCGAGTGTTATTGGTGATGCGGTTATGTCGCCGGAGCGCTTAGAGTGGGAGCATATTCAACAAGTGCTTCACAGCAATAATGGCAATGTGTCGGTTACCGCAAGGCAACTTAATATGCACAGGCGTACTTTGCAGCGCAAGTTACAAAAAAAGCCGGTGCAGCAGTAATTTAGTACTTAATTTAAGGAAAGTGTTATGAGCGATGATGCAGTGACAATAATGCAAAATCAAAAAATTATATTATTTGATGCGCAATGTAAGCTGTGCAGCGCGTGGTGTAATTTTATTATTAACAATGATGCCAATACCATTTTTAGATTATGTAGTGTGCAATCTCCAAAAGGAGAACTGTTGTTAGCACACTTTGGTTTTTCAACAATTGAATATGCCTCAATGGTTTACCTAGAAAACGGTAAAGCGTATACGCAATGCCATGCTTTTTTTAATGTTGTTAAGCAGCTAGGTTACCCATACAAGCTAGCAAACGTATTTAGTATTTTGCCAAATAGGTTTAATAATTGGTTATACGATAGGGTTGCTTTAAACCGCTATACCTTATTTGGAAAATATCAGTATTGCAGAATTCCCAACCCTGATGATGCCAAACATTATTTATAAATTAGGCATTAATACACTGCAGTATAAGTAGATGCTAGGTTTATGGGGTTGTGTTAAAATCGCCGCGTTTAATTTTAGCTAACGGTATAAAAGGCTTTTTTCATGGCAAACACAGCACATGCACTTCACATTTTGGTTAAGCACAAAGAAATTGCAGAAGATATTATTAAGCAATTAGGTAAAGGTGCAAAGTTTCAAACCTTAGCTAAAAAGTATTCGTCATGCCCATCGGGCAAAAAAGGCGGTGACTTAGGTGAATTTGGACGCGGACAAATGGTCCCACAGTTTGACAAAATTGCATTTAAAGGCGCAATTTTAGAGCCCCACCTAGTTAAAACAAAATTTGGCTGGCATGTAATTAAAGTACTTTACCGTACTTAATTTACTTAAGCAGTTTGGCAATTGACGCGTCTTAGCAAGCGTCCATTTCATCACCTATCCTAAATTTACACTTTGACGAACTAAGAATTAGGATGGGTGTCATCTTAATTTATTCCAATATGGGCAGAATATGAAAAAATGGGAGGGGTAAGTCATGTTGATTTTTAGACTTTACATATTATTCAGTTTTTTTCTATTAGTGTCGTGTGGCGCGGATGAAAATTACGAACCTATAAGAGAGAGTTTAATTTTAGAAAGTGAAAATATAGCTTCTAAAATAGTTTCTAATAATCATAAAGAATTAATTGCAATATTGAAATATTTAAAAGAAAACTCAAATGAATATATAGCAGGAAGCAACTTTCCTTTAGTCAGTAGTGATTTAAAAAAAATCGATGTGGAGCTATATGAGATCACTAAGATAGCAAGCGAAATTGGGGTTTTATCTGGAAAAAGAAACTCATATGGGATTTATGGTTTAGAGGTTATTAGAAAAGATACTAAAGACTTTAAGTTTACCTATGCTATAGCAAGCAAGAGTAAGGATAATATAGATAAAAATACCTTCACAAACACTTGTAACCCTATTTCTAAAGAGGGCCTATGCTTACATAAGAAAAGTGATAACTTTTATTTTATTTACAGCTTCAAGAAAAAGTAAATAAATAGAGTCAGGTCTTTTTGTTTTTAGGTGATGAGGTTTATTTTTAATAAGGATATTAAATAAAATGTTATTTAGAGTATTTATTAGTTTTTTATTTTCTGCCAATGCAATTGCTGCTATTTGCAAATGCTAAATAACACTGACACCTCCCCTTATTTCTTAGGGAAAAATGGAAAGGAAAAAGATGAACTCTAAGTTTAAAAAGTAAATTTAGTAGCACAGTTTTGTTAGTCCAAATAACGTGACAGTCTATTTTAATTATTGAAGCAGCTATTAAACAACCAAGGATCTATACATGGTAATTAAATGATTGAAAAAATTATTGGTTTTGTCCTTTTATTTTTATTCTTAGTATCATTTTTAAGTGTGCTCGGCAATTTATTAGCTGCTTTAATGAATCCTCTTGAAATGAAATTAATTGCATTCAAAAGGTTGAGTATATCCTTGGCTATACTGATAGTTGCATTTTTAGTCTCATATAAATCAGGTTATTTTATTGATAAGTATTAATAAATAAAGGAAATTATGAAGACACAAATGAATGTTCCCTTTTAGTCAAAATGAGTTAGTTATTATTTTGCTAAATTAAAATCTATAGTCATTTCTAAGTCTTCATCAACTACCGCAATACCATTAACTACTTTAGGTGCGTAACGCCATTTAGAAAGAGAGCGAGTCGCTGCTTTATCAAAAATTTTCACAGGCTCAGCTTTAATCACTTTAATATTAATGGGCTTACCAGATGTATTTACATCAAAAGACATTGTCACACTACCTTCAATTTTTTCACGGACACTTTTAATTGGATACTCCGGAGGACTGGGCATTATTAGCGTAGAGTGAGGGTTATCAGCTAAAGGTGTTGTCGAACATGCGGTTAAAAGAAACAGTGAAGTTAATGTTGTAATTATATATTTCATTATAAATCCCTTTATAGATATTGTTATCGATTTGTTAGATGTCGTTTCTATAATGACACCAAAAGAGATTTAAGGTAAATAATAAATTTGTATTGTTTTTGACCTGATGAATATACAAGAAAGGCTGCAATAAGCAGCCTTTTTTAGTTTTAAACTTTATTTGTATATTAAGCGTCTTCCTTGGCTTCTTCTTCACTAATTTGTTTTAGTGCTTGAATGAATGAGTCGCTTGGTTGTCCGCCAGTAAGCGCATATTTATCGTTTATGATAAACGTAGGTACTGAAGTAATACCCATCTGTTTAAAGTTGTCTTGCTCTTGGCGTACGTCTTGTACGTATTTGTCTGAATGTAGGATACCGCGTGCAGTTTCTTTATCAAGACCCACTTTTTCAACAACGTCGAGCAACGCTTCTTCTTGATTTAAGTATTTTAAATCTGTGAAGTGCGCTTCAAAAAAGGCGAGTTTTAACTCGGTTTGCTTACCTTCTTCACGTGCCCACATTAATAAACGATGCAAATCAAAGCTGTTGATCATGATGCGTTTGCCATCAAAATTAAATGTGAATCCAGCACGTTGACCTGCTTCGAACATGTTTTTACGATTTTCGTCGCCTTGCTCTTCACTTAGGTTGTACTTTTGCATTAAGTGTTCGTTTAAGTCTTGACCTTCAATTGGCATATCTGGATTTAGTTCAAAAGGATGCCACGTAATATCTGCGCTCATTTCGTCTTTAAGTTGCTCTAGTGCAGTTTCTAGGTTTTTATAACCCACTACACACCAAGGGCACATTACGTCTGAAACGATATCAATTTTAAAGTTTTTCATATTTATCCTTTTGAGGATTGCTTATAACTAAGTATAAAAAAGGATATTGGGATTAATTTAGCTTTATCAATACCAAACTAAAAAGAGCAGCTATACAGCTGCTCTTTTAGAAGGTACTAATCTTTAAGCGTTAAGCCCAAATGGGTCGTCGATGCTATGGCTAGGCTCTGTAAACCAGTGAGGGCCGTTGTCGGTCATGTAAAAATGATCTTCTAAACGCACGCCAAATTCATCGGGTATAACTAACATTGGCTCGTTACTAAAGCACATGCCTGGGGCAAGTGGAGTTTTATCACCGCCAACTAAGTATGGCCATTCGTGAATATCGAGCCCAATGCCATGGCCCGTTCTATGCGGGCAACCCGGTGTTTGATACTGCGGCCCGAGCCCTTGCGCGGCTAAATAAGTACGTGCGCCAGCGTCTACGTCTTCGCACGTAGCACCAATTTTAGCGGCATTAAATGCCGCCATTTGCGCTGCTTTTTCATGATCCCAAAACATACGTTGGCGCATTGTTGGTTCGCCAAATACATAGGTACGTGTTATATCTGATAGGTAATCGTGTACTTTACAGCCTGTATCTATTAATACCATATCGCCTTTTTTAAGTACTTGGGCGTCTTTAACACCATGCGGGAAAGACGTTGCAACACCAAATAAAACAATACAAAAATAGTTACCTGGCGCGCCTACTTTTTGGTGTGCTTGCTTTATAAAAGCTTCTACTTCGGTGGTGGTTATTCCCTCATAAAGCATGCTTGCTGTGGCTTGATGCACGGCTAAGGTCATATCCATAGCGCGCTGCATTAAGCTAAGCTCGTGAACTGATTTATGCATGCGGCAATGGGCAGTGACAGGTTGTGCGTTTATGAGTGTTAAACCCGTTTGCGCTTTATTAATACCGTCGAATATAAAAAATTGCGCGCTTTCATCAATGCCAATGGTTGCGTTTTCATTAATGTTTAGTTTTTTTAGCACTTCTACAAAAAGTGCGTAAGGATTTTCGTGCTCTTGCCACCCATGGATAGGCCCATCTATTACTTTAAACCCGTTTAATGAGCCAATCTCAAAGTACGGCGCAATGTATTGCACGTCACCAAGGGCGGGTAATATTGCGCCAACCATACGCTCGCTCGCGTACCATTTCATGCCTGTAAAGTAGGTTAGGTTGGTACCAGCGTTTAAATAAATTGCATCTATGTTGTTTGCTAGCATATAAGCTTGCGCCTTGGCTATGCGCTCTAAATGTTCGTCAGCAGCAATAGGGGTTAGCGTTTGCGTCATATTACTTAAGCTTGCCAGCGCTTGCTCGCTTGATTGTGTACCTATACCTATGGTGGTCATGTTTTTCTCCTTGGTTTTTAGGCATTGCGCGCAATGTGAAAAGGGAATTCAATTTTATGAGATAACATGCACGCTAAGGTTTTTTTGCATAAGGCAGGCGCATTAATTTATTACTTGTGTGGTAGCTATCAAGCCCGGTTACAGCCACTGTTTCTATTGCTTGTAAATCTAAAAAGCCATCACTTTGTAGTGCTGCTTTATCTACATATACATCCATAATTTCGCCAATGACAAGCTCAGTACCATTGATGGCTAAATGTTGGTTTTCTACAAATTTAACCGAGTACTTTAAACGGCTTTCTTGTACAAAGGGCGCTGCAAAGTCGTTTAAGTACTCAGGTGTTAAACCTGTAGCGTCAAACTCAGACTCGTCTTTATCGTAACGGGCTGAAGTTTGATGAGCTTGTTTATAAATCGACTTATTCACTTGATTAATGGTGTAAGTGCCCGTTTGTAAAATATTTTCAAACGTATGACGCGGCACACTGTGAGGGCGCATAATCATGGCGACTAACGGTGGGTTAGCACCCAAGTGAATAACGGAGCTGACAATAGATAGATTGGTATTGCCAAGTAAGTCTTGCGTACCAATTAAATTAGCGCTTTTAAAACCCGAAAGAGAATTAATTAAATGAGTACGGGTATGTTTTTCCAGTGCGTCTATTTGCGCTTTAGTAAAATGCATTAAAAGTCCTTACCACGGTATTGTAGAGCCTTGCCAATCTAAATAAGCAGGTTCACCGTCTAGTTTTAAATCAGGGTTATTGTTTGTTAATTCAAAAAGTTGCTTGGCTACAAATTCAGGGGTAAATAATTTGCCTTCAGGTACATTCTTTTGAAAGGGCTTTGAAAGTGCTGTATCGGTAGTGCCAGGGTGAAACAGAATGAGTTTGGTATTTTTAGCACGACGAGCAAGCTCTATAGCAGCGGTTTTAAATAGCATGTTAAGCGCCGCCTTAGATGCGCGGTAAGTATACCAACCACCTAATTTATTGTCGTTTATGCTGCCTACGCGCGCACTTAATGCAGTAATAGTACACTGCGTTTTGTGGGTTAACAGCGGCAAAATACTCTGCAAGCAAAGTAGGGGAGTTAGGGTGTTTGAATTTAGAAGTTGGCTAAAATACTCAGCGTCTAAATCCTCCATCTTTTTTTCAGGCATATGGGTTTCGTTGTGCAGTGTACCATTGAATATAATAACTTGTTGTATATCGGCATTTTGCTCTTTTAGGTAATTAGTAACGCGCGCTAAACTTTGTTTTGTGTAGTCAGTATGCAGGTGGACAACACTTGAGCCAGATTCAATACTTTTTGAACTAATACAAACGATCTGATGAGTAGGCGTGTTTATTTGTAGATGTTCTATATATGCATTTGCTATGGCACTGCTTGCGCCGAATAAAACAATAGTTTTCATTTATCACCTTTTGCTTTTAGTCCACATTGGCCATTACTGCACTGAGTATTTGGCATTAAAAAGCGACTGATGGGGTGCCGATACTTAGCAAATAATAGGTATCCGCAGTCAGCGAAAAAGCGAATTATTGGCAAGCGAAAAATTTTCAACCAGCCGTGTTTACCCACTATTTTCCATGCTTCGTAAGTTACATCAAGCCCATAAATCATTTCACCTGATTGCTTTTGAGCTTGAAGGTAGTTCATTGCTTTGTCTTTATCAATATACGGGTAGCGCTCGCTGAAGTCGCTCGCGTTAAGATCTTCAAGCGTAATTAAGTTTTTGTTATCAGCGTGTTTTAGTTGCTGCATTTCGGTGCTACAAAGAGGGCAGTTACCATCGTAAAAAATGATCATGTGAATGCTTTGTGATTATTTTATATATACTTTTTTACGACAAGACATTGCAAATGGATCTATTAAATATCTCTTCATGATGATATTAATAGTGTCCTACGAAAAAATGGAGATTGATAAATGAGTGAACAATACGCCGCCTTGCGAGGTAATGTAAATTTACTAGGGCAACTACTAGGACAAACAATCAAAGATGCCCAAGGTCAAGCGATTTTAGATAAAGTGGAAGAAATTCGTGCTTTATCAAAATCATCTCGCAGTGGTAACGAAGACGACAGACAAGCGCTAATAGATGTTTTACATGCGCTTAGTGATGAAGAGCTTTTACCGGTTGCCCGTTCATTTAATCATTTTTTAAACCTTGCTAATGTAGCAGAGCAATTTCATACCGTTTCGCGTTTTAATGACGTTGGCCTTGGCCAACAAAACCCTCTCACTCAAACATTAAAAACGTTAGCTACAAAAGCAGAACAAGGCCAGTTAGACAGTAATCATTTGGCCGAAACACTCTCAAAACTCCACATAAACTTAGTATTGACTGCTCACCCAACCGAGGTTACGCGCCGTACTATTATTAACAAACACGTTGAACTAAGTGATTGCTTAGCGTCATTAGAGCGAAAAGATAACTTAGTGCAAGAGCGGGACAATATTTTAAATCGTATTGAACAACTGATTAGCCAAGCTTGGCATACCGACGATATTCGTCGCTCTCGCCCAACGCCAGTTGATGAAGCCAAATGGGGCTATGCAGTAATAGAAAATAGCCTGTGGCATGCGGTTCCGCGCTTTTTACGTGAATTTTCAGCGAATGTTAAAGACCAGTTGAGCTTAGAGTTACCAATAGATTACAGCCCAATTGAGTTTACATCGTGGATGGGTGGAGACCGTGATGGTAATCCGTTTGTAACATCGCAGGTAACAAAAGAAGTGCTTGATCATGGTCGTTGGATGGCACTTAACTTATACATTCAAGACTTAAAAACGTTGTGCGCTGAACTCTCTATGTCAGATGCCAGTGATGAGCTTGTTGAGCTTGCAGGGCAGGAATTTGAACCATATAGAGCAGTAATCAAAAAGCTTAAAAATCAGGTTGCAGAAACAGTGGCGCACTTAGGTGCTAAAATTAAAAATAAGCGCAGCGATTCACAAGATTTAATTACTAATATTAATCAGCTTAAGCACCCAGTTGAAGTGTGCTATCGCTCGTTATTAAAGTGTAATATGAAAGTAGTTGCGGATGGCTTATTACTTGATTTACTGCACCGTATAAATAGCTTTGGTTTGCGTTTAGCCAAACTTGATGTGCGCCAAGATTCATCTCGCCACGGCGATGTGTTTTCAGAACTGACTCGTTATTTAGGTTTAGGCGACTACAACCAATGGCAAGAGCAAGACAAACAAGCATTTTTACTTGCAGAGCTTAACTCGCGCAGACCGCTTATTCCAAAACATTGGCAACCAAGCCCTGATGTACAAGAAGTACTTGATACCTTTGATGTAATTGCCAAGCAAGACGAAGCAACATTTGGTTTGTATATTATTTCGATGGCACGAACAGCGTCAGACATTTTAGCAGTACAACTATTGCTAAAAGAAAGCGGCTGTAGCTTTGATTTACCAGTAGCACCGTTGTTTGAAACACTCGACGATTTAAACGCAGGCAGTGATGTAATTACCACATTGCTTGATAATGTTTGGTATCGCGGGCACATTAAAAACACCCAAAACGTAATGATTGGTTACTCTGATTCTGCCAAAGATGCTGGCATGATGGCAGCAGGTTGGGCGCAGTACGAAGCAATGGATAAATTAGTACAGCTTGCTGATGCACGCGGTATTGAGCTTATTTTATTCCACGGACGTGGTGGTACAGTAGGGCGTGGTGGTGCACCTGCTGCACAAGCGCTGCATTCACAACCGCCTGGTTCATTAAAAGGGGGTTTGCGTGTAACAGAGCAAGGCGAGATGATTCGCTTTAAATTTGGTTTACCCGATGTAGCACTGCAAAGCTTAAATATTTACGCAGGTGCAGTTCTGCAAAGTAACTTACTACCGCCGCCGGAGCCAAAGCCAGAATGGCGCGAGGTAATGAAGCTAATAAGTGAAGAGTCGTGTGAGCACTACCGTAATGTAGTTCGCCATGATGAAAACTTTGTACCTTACTTTAGAATGGCAACACCTGAGCTTGAACTGTCTAAGTTACCGCTTGGCTCGCGTCCTGCAAAACGTAATCCTAATGGTGGCGTTGAAAGTCTACGTGCTATTCCATGGATTTTTGCGTGGAGCCAAAACCGTTTAATGCTTCCTGCATGGCTAGGTGCGTTAACAGGCTTAAAAGCTGCGCTTAATAAGTACGGCGCAGAAACCCTAAACGAAATGAGCTTACAGTGGCCGTTTTTTAGATCGCGCCTAGAAATGCTAGAAATGGTATTTAGTAAAGCCGATTGTTGGTTGAGTGAGCATTATGATAATGCGCTGGTGGAAGATATGTACAAACCACTGGGTGTAACACTTCGTAAAGAGCTTCAAGAAGCCATTAGCTTGGTACAATCACTTAGCCCGCAAAAAAGCCTACTAGCCGAACAACCTTGGATTAAGGAGTCGATTAGTTTACGTAACCCGTACACCGATCCACTTAACTTACTACAGGTTGAGCTTTTACGTCGTGCTCGCTCAGAGGAAAAACGCAACGAAGGTGACATTGATAATGCATTAATGATCACGATGACAGGTATTGCAGCAGGTATGCGTAATACCGGCTAACATGTTATTTTGTTAGGTATACCAATTAATTATTTTGTTGGGTATATCAGTTAAAATTAAAGGGAGCACGCGATGTGCTCCCTTTTTTGCGTTTAATAACCTAGCAATTAGCGGCTTAACCTTTTAAACTACTTAGCCATTGAATAATTAAAAAATGTTATGGCTTCAGCAACTTTTACTGTACAGCAAGATACAGCACTTACAAATTCTCACATCACATTAAACTTAGCGCAAACAGCGTCATTACGTAGTCAATTAAAATCACAACATGGCATATTAAATTCTAATAATATTAAAGCGTTATGCGCACAACTCAATGTGTCTGATGATGCATTATTACAAGGTTTAGTACCTTTGGCTTCTGAGTATGCTGTTGCGCCGATATCAGATTTTCATGTAGGCGCAATTGTTAAAGCACTTGATGAAAACGATGAGGTAAACTTTTACTTTGGTGCAAATGTAGAGTTTGATCATCAAGCATTGAGTTTAGTGGTTCATGCAGAGCAATCGGCTATAAATAACGCATGGTTAAACGGCGCTAAAAAAATAGTTAAAATAGCGATTAGCGATGCACCGTGTGGATACTGCCGCCAGTTTATGAACGAACTCGCTGATGCGAAAGAGTTTGATATTTTATTGCCAGAGCAACACTTTAAATTGGCAGAATTACTGCCGCACTCGTTTGGGCCGACTGATTTAGGTAACGCGTTTAGCTTGTTTAATCCAGAGCCTCACCAGCAAGTATTTGCAAATGATCAACTAGATGAAAAACTAGCAAGTACAGCATTAAACGCATACGTACCCTATAGTAAAAACTTTAGTGCAGTAAAAATTAGTACATTTGAAAATGGTGATTTTTACGGAAGTTACGCAGAAAACGCAGCGTACAGCCCAAGCTTGTCGCCACTGCAAAGTGCGCTTAGCCAATTATTTATCGCAGGGCTTAGCTTTAACGAAAGTACAGTAAAATCAATTACACTTTTAGAAACCGCAGGCCATGAAAACCAAGCGGGTGTAGCACGTGCTGTACTTGCAAGTTTTAAAAACCTACCGGCAATAGAAGTAATTAGTGCGCAGCTAAAATAACCTTTCAAAAACAATAAAGCACAGCCAAAGCTGTGCTTCATAATGTTACTAATTAATAGAACCCGTATTAATCAAGCAATACTTTAGCCGCTTCTAATACTACCGCTACAGATTTACGCTCAATTTCACCATGGTCAACATTTGGTATTTCTTGGCGAGTACGATTAACAAGTACGCCTGCAACACATGCTGCTTGTAAACCAAGGGCTGCACACATAGTAAATAATGTTGCTGATTCCATTTCGTAGTTCATCACGCCCAGTTTTTGCCACTCTTCGCAGCTACCTTGTAGTGATTTAGGAACGTAACCAGAATGCGTATCGTAACGCTCTTGTCCTGGATAAAATGTATCGCTTGATGCAGTAATACCAATATGAAAATCGATATTTAAGTTTTTACATGCTTGTACCATAGCTTGTGTTGCATAAAAGTCAGACACAGCAGGGTAGCTAAGAGGAGCAAAATGCTGGCTTGCACCGTCTAAACGTACAGATGCTTGGCTAATTAAAATTTCGCCTTCGTTGATATGTGGCTGAATCGCACCTGTTGTACCAATACGTAAAAATTTACGCACGCCAAGTTGTGCTAATTCTTCTACTGCAATCGACGTAGATGGACCACCAATACCCGTAGAACAAACAACCACCGAATGGCCGTTTAGTTGACCTAAGTAAACATGAAACTCACGAGTTTGAGCAAGGCAGGTTGGGTTGTCTAGGAATTGTGAAATGCGTGCAGCACGATCTGGATCGCCCGGTACAATCGCAAGTTTTGCACCTTTAAGATCGTCAATACATAGTCCTAAGTGAAATACCTTTTCCATAGCTAAGCCTTTTTATAATAAATTGTGTCAATCTAGCATCATTGCTAGAAACGTTTATCAAGTACAGGACGATTGTCCGTTTTATCTTAACTCCTCCAATTAAGTCTTAATAATTTTAAGAACTAATTTGATTTATTCATCAACTATGAATATTCAATCAAGTGCTTATACAAGTAGCTTTGTTGTGCTGTTGACATGTTCAAGCAGACATAATAAGTATCAACCAAGCGCGTAACTACAATTAAATAGTTTATGGTAAATATTCATTAATATTAAATTAATTCAATGGCTTAAATTTGTATTAAGCACGTAAAAGATAACGTGTTTATTTATATTAGGCACAGACTTATTTAGCAAAGTGGAATTTATTTGAAGTTTAGGCACTTTTGGTGATTTTGCATAACTAATCAAAAGTAATTAGCTACGTACAGAATAAAAATCGAAGGAGTTTATTATGAGCACACAATTTGAAGCATTTAAAAACAAAGTTGAGCACTGTTTGTGCGCACCTGGTGATGGCGTATACACAGTAAATACTGCAAAGGAGCGCAAAGCCGCACTGCGTAATAAACTTTATGGACAAACTGAAAACGTTGATAATTTGTGGCGCGAGTCTTTAAATGAATTACCAAATTCTCCACATAAAGCCGTTATGTTAGGTATTAGCTCAGACTGTGGCGGTGGTATTTTACGCGGTGCAAACTGGGGGCCACTGTTTGTGCGCTCAGCTTTAATTGATCAGCAACCGCAGTGTCATTCGTTTGATTTAGGCGATGTACGTGTAATCCCACATTTACTTCATGATAAATACCTAAATGATGCAACCATTTCTAATTGCCAAAAAGCCCTATACGGTAATGAAGATAACGACTATTACGTAAGCCCATTATCAATCACTGAGGATGTATGCGACAGTTTTTACGCAACATTTAAAGATAAAGGTATATTTGGTATTGGTGGCGATCACTCAATAAGTTACCCACTTACCAAAGCGTACTTAAAAGCAAAACGTGAGCAAGGTAAGCGTACCGCTATTATTCACTTTGACGCGCATACAGATTTACTTGTTGAGCGCCTAGGCATAGATTTATGTTTTGGCTCGTGGTGTACACATATTTTAGAGTTTTTACCGGCACCACATCATTTAATACAATTTGGTATACGCTCAAGTGGTAAGCCTAAAGCACACTGGGAAAGTACCTTTGGCGTTAAGCAACATTGGGCACATGAAATCATTGAGCGCGGCGCAGCAGCAGTTGCTGCCGACGCTATTGCACAGTTAAAAGCCGATAACGTTGATGAAGTATACGTAAGCTTTGATATTGATGCGCTTGATGCAGAGTTTGCATCTGCCACAGGTACGCCAGAACATAATGGTTTAACACCACAGCATGCGCTTGATATTTTATCAGCCATTGCGGATGAGTTTCCGATTACGGGTGCTGATATGATGGAAATAGCCCCCTTTACCGACAGCTCTTTAGTGGGTCAATCAAGCTCTGAAACAACACTTAGAGAAGGCGCCAAAATTTCAGCATTTTTAATTAGTGCGATGAACAAGTAAGCTGTAGGTGCTATAAATACTAGCACTATCAGCGTATAAGTGTGCATTACATGACTAAAAACTAGCAGTTCATAAAGCCTCAGCTATATTTATTAAACACATATAATGAGTTGGTTGAGGCCTCACTGAATGAAATTATTGATCTTTTTATTGCTCATTAGCTGTATTAAAGTTGATGCAACTGAAATTACAATAGTAACGGAAGTATTTCCGGATTTTCAGTATCTCAATGAAGATAATAAACTCGTTGGCCGTTCTGTCGATAAAGTTCATAAAGCGCTAGAAGGGTCAGGTATAAACTACACTATGTTGGCGCATAGTTGGGCTATATCTTACAATGCAGCACTTCGCGATAAAAATACCTGCATATTTTCTATTGTTCGATTACCTAATAGAGAAAGTAAGTTTAACTGGGTAGGTGAACTGGAAAGCTTTGATTCTGCCATTTATGGTCTAAAGTCCAGAGGTATAAAGTTAAATACTCTCAATGACGCTAAAAAATATAAAATAGCAGTACTGCGTGATAACTTTAGCCATCACTATTTGCTTGAGAGGGGCTTTAGTGAGAACAAGCATTTATTACTCATCGATAGCCTAGATAAAATAGATAAACTCATAAGTACTCGTCACCATATTCTTGATTTTGTTGTTCTTAGCAAAAAGCAATTTAACTATCGAATAAAAACTGAGCCTAAGCTTGAGCTACTCGAGCCATTACTTAATTTAAATACAACTCAGTCTCCGTTATTTTTTGCCTGTAATGTAAATATGGATCCGGCTTTAGTTTCTCAATTAAAAGCCGCCTTTAGTAAAATTAAAGCACTCTAAACTTACTGTTTTAACTCTTAATTACTTGAAAAATAATAGCTTAAATATATTTCGTAAATATAAATTGCTGCGTTTAAAAAACCGATTATAATCCAGCTGCTTTTTGTTTAAAAAAGCGCTAACTTTTTGGAGCGTTAAATGGGTGATTTAATCGGGATTAGCTTATTGATCTTGATCAGTGCGTTGTTTGCTATGTCAGAAATAGCAATTGCAGCGTCGCGTAAAATAAAACTGCGAGTAATGGCAGATGAAGGAAGTATAAAAGCAGCAGCGGTACTAAAGCTACAAGAAAATCCAGGGGCTTTTTTTGCCATGATCCAAATAGCACTCAACGCGATAGCGATATTGGGCGGTATTGTGGGCGAGCAGGCGCTATCTCCTTATGTTGAAAGTGTGTTGGTATTGTTTTATCAAGGTGTGCATTTAGAAAAGATTAGCTTTTTACTTTCATTTTTTACTATTACATCTTTGTTTATATTGTTTGCCGATTTAATGCCGAAGCGTTTAGCGATGATCATGCCAGAAGCCGTTGCAGTTCGTGTAGTAACCATTATGCGCTGGGTTACCTTTGCATTAACCCCGCTGGTGATGTTTTTTAATGGTGTTACTAACTTTGTACTGCGCTTATTTAAGGTGCCGGCTGAGCGAGAAGACAATGTAACAACAGAGGACATTGTTGCCATGATGGATGCAGGTGCTGCATATGGCAGTTTGCAAAAGCAAGAGTATGAACTCATTGGCAATGTGTTTGACCTAGAAGCACGGTTTTTATCAAGCGTGATGACGCCACGTGACCAAATTGTGTATTTTGATTTAAACGAATCTAGCCATGATATTGCCACTAAAATTATAGATCATCCTCATAATCACTTTTTAGTGGTGTCAGGAAATTTAGATAAGTTGCATGGCTCTGTTGAATCTAAAGATATTTTACGACAAGTCCTAAAAGGCGAAGCCGCCAATATAAACGACGACCTAATTGATAAAGATGTTTTTTACTTACCCGAAACATTAAGCCTATCAGAAGCTTTAAATGCGTTTAAAAGTGCAGCAAAACCATTTGCGGTAGTAGTAAACGAATATGCGCTTTCTGTGGGTATTGTTACGGTAAAAGATTTAATGAAAGGGTTTATGGGTGATTTAATCACTCATCAAGGCGACGAATTAATCATAGAACGCGATAAAAATTCATGGCTTGTAGATGGCTTAACCCCAATTACCGATTTAGCAAAAGTACTTGATATAGAAGAATTTCCTGACCAGATGCACTATGAAACGGTCGCTGGCTTTTTAATTTACAATATGAAGCGAATACCTAAACGCGCGGAGCATTTAACTTTTTCAGGTTTTAAGTTTGAAGTTGTTGATGTAGAAGGAATTAGGGTAGAGCAGTTGTTAGTTTCAAGGGTTATTAACCCGCAGAGTGCTAATATCCTTTAAAATAAGGTGTGCGCTTTAGTTTTTATATAAATAGCCAAGCTGTATTTGCTTGGCTTTTTTGTGTCTGCTAAAAACTTCGTTTCTAAAATGAGATATTATTTCAATATGTTAAGTTGTTTTATTTTCATACAGGTTTGATTCTGTTGTCATCTAATTAACATTAAATGCAACCTAAGACGTATATTGTACTGAGGAGTGTAAGTTTGTGTAAATTTCTTCTAATTAAGATTCATTATCAGCGCGTTTTAATTTAGAATGATCGTTCACTCTAAACTAAAAGGTATTTAACATGCAGCGTTCCCGCATCGCTTTATTTGTATTGTCAGCCCTCGTCGGTTCTGTTGCTTTAACTGGTTGCGATCAGGCTGCTGAGCAGTCACAAGCTTCAGCTCCTAAAGCTGTACCAGTGGGTGTACTTACATTAAAAAGCCAAGCGCTTACTCTCAAAAAAGAACTTCCTGGTCGTATCAGTGCATTTCAAATTGCTGAAATTCGCCCACAAGTAAGTGGTATTGTGCAATCTCGTTTATTTGTTGAAGGTAAAGAGGTTAAACAAGGCCAGGCTCTGTATCAAATAGACCCTGCGACATTTGAAGCAGACTTAGCAGCAAGTGAAGCAAGTGTTGCACGTGCTCAGGCGAGTATTTCAAGTAGTAAAGCTAAAGCATCTCGTTTTAGCGAGCTTTTAAAAATAAAAGCGGTAAGTCAGCAAGACTTTGATGAAGCAGATGCCGCATACAAACAAGCAAAAGCAGAATTATTAACGGCTAAAGCGCAGTTAAAATCGGCGCAAATTAACCTTGATTACAGCCATGTGTCGTCACCAATTAGTGGTCAAATTAGTAAATCAAGCGTAACTGTAGGTGCACTAGTTAGTGCTAACCAAAGTACTGCACTTGCTACAGTGACTCAGTTAGATCCAATTTATATCGATTTAACACAATCAAGTAATGAGCTTACCAAACTTAAAAAAGCAATATCATCAGGTGCTCTAAGTGTTGATTCGACTAGCCAAACTGACGTTGAACTTATTATGGAAGATGGCTCTGTTTATCCTCATAAAGGCACATTGCAGTTTTCTGAAGTGACAGTTGATCCAAGTACTGGCTCAGTAATACTACGTGCTAAATTTTCAAACCCAGAAAAATTATTACTGCCAGGCATGTATGCCCGAGCTTCTATTGTGGAAGGTGTTAAGGCGGGTGCTATTTTAGCTCCGCAACGTGGTGTTAGCCGTAATTCAAAAGGCGAACCAACAGCAATGGTTGTCAGCAAAGATAACACAGTAGAAAGCCGCGTATTAAAAGTAGATAGAACGATTGGTTCTGATTGGCTTGTTACTGATGGCTTAATGGATGGCGATAAATTAATAGTTGAAGGTTTACAAAAAATCCGCCCTGGTGCACCAGTGAATCCATCTGAAATTCAATCGTCTACTAAAGCCGATCAAGCGCAATAACGGAGAGTTTTAATGTCACGATTTTTTATCGATAGACCGATATTTGCTTGGGTACTCGCTATTGTAGTGATGCTTGCAGGTATTTTGGCGATTAGGAGTTTACCTATTTCGCAGTATCCTTCAATTGCACCACCTGCAGTGAGTATTACTGCAACGTACCCTGGTGCATCTGCACGTACACTTGAAGATACGGTAACGCAAGTTATTGAGCAAAAAATGAAAGGACTTGATGGCCTGCTTTATATGTCATCTACTTCTGAGTCGAGTGGTTCTGCTACGCTTACACTTTCGTTTAGCGCTGAAACTGACCCTGATATTGCACAAGTCCAAGTGCAAAATAAACTAGCAACAGCGACTCCACTATTACCAGAAGCCGTTCAAAGGCAAGGTGTTGTAGTTGCAAAGTCAGCGCGTAACTTTTTAATGGTTTATGCTTTTGTGTCTAAAGATGGCAGCATGACCAATATTGATATTGGCGATTATGTTTCATCAAACGTGCAAGATATTGTCTCGCGTGTTGAAGGCGTAGGTGAAGTGCAGCTGTTTGGTTCTCAGTACGCGATGCGTATTTGGTTAGACCCTTCAAAGTTACAAAATTATAAGCTGACACCTGCTGATATTAGTGCATCAATTAGTGCGCAAAATGCACAAGTATCTGCCGGTCAACTTGGCGGTATGCCTGCCGTTGATGGTCAGCAACTTAATGCAACAGTAACAGCGCAAAGTCGATTACAAACGCCAGAGCAATTTGAACAAATATTGGTTAAAACTAATCCAGATGGCTCTTTTGTACGTCTAGAGGACGTTGCTAGAGTAGAGCTTGGCGGTGAAAGCTACCGCGTTGTTGCTCGTTACGATGGGCAACCTGCATCAGGGTTAGGTATTAAATTAGCCAGTGGTGCTAACGCACTTGATACTGCCGCTGGAGTTAAAAAAGCAATTGAAGAGCTAAAACCGTTTTTCCCTGAAGGGTTAGATGCTGTTATACCTTACGACACAACGCCGTTTGTATCGTTATCTATCGAAAAAGTTATTCACACCTTAATTGAAGCTGTTGTACTTGTTTTTGTAGTTATGTATTTGTTCCTACAAAACTTTAGGGCAACACTTATACCAACAATAGCAGTGCCAGTGGTTTTACTAGGTACGTTTGGTATTTTGTACACCTTTGGTTATTCAATAAATACGCTAACGATGTTTGCGATGGTACTTGCCATAGGCTTATTGGTAGATGACGCAATCGTTGTGGTAGAAAACGTTGAGCGCTTAATGACCGAGGAAAAACTCTCGGCACTTGAAGCTACGCGTAAATCGATGGATGAAATTAAAGGCGCGCTGGTAGGTATTGCCATGGTGCTTTCTGCGGTATTTATCCCAATGGCATTCTTTAGTGGCTCTACCGGTATTATTTATCGTCAGTTTTCTATAACACTGGTATCGGCGATGGGGTTATCTGTTTTAGTTGCTCTTATTTTAACGCCTGCATTGTGTGCAACGCTTTTAAAACCAAGCCATGTACATAACAATGAGACGTTATTTGGCCGATTTTTTACAGGCTTTAACCGTGGTTTTGATAAAACAAATTCAGGTGCACAAAGCTTTGTAGGCCGTATGCTTACGCACTCTAAACGCTACTTACTTATTTATGGCGTGATTGTGGGCGGTATGGTTTATGTATTCTCAAGCTTGCCAACGGCATTTTTACCTGACGAAGACCAAGGTATTTTGTTTAACCAAGTTTCACTGCCAGCAGGCTCTACAACACAGCAAACGCTTGAGGTTGTTAAAAAGGTAGAAAATCACTTTTTAAACGATCAATCTGAAGCTGTGAATGGTATTTTTACCGTTACTGGTTTTAGTTTTGCAGGCTCTGGCCAAAACTCAGCAATTGCCTTTGTTAACCTTAAACATTGGGATGAGCGTCAACGTGACGAGTTATCTGTTCAAGGTGTTGCAGGTAAAGCGATGGGCTACTTTTCAACGATAAAAGAAGCGTTTGTGTTTGCATTCCCGCCACCTGCAATTGTTGAACTGGGTACTGCTAATGGCTTCAATATTTTCTTACAAGACCGTGTAGGCCTTGGCCATGACGCACTTTTGGCGGCACGAAATCAGTTATTAGGTTTAGCAAGCCAAAGTCCAATTTTAGCGGGCGTACGTCCAAATGGACAAGAAGATATGCCAGAACTACAACTTGATACAGATTTGGCAAAAGCCGAAGCGCTTGGTGTGTCGCAAAACGATATTAACAGTACACTTTCGACAGCATGGGGTAGTAGTTATGTGAATGACTTTATTGACCGTGGTCGAGTTAAAAAAGTGTATATGCAAGGTGATGCACAATCGCGCATGGTGCCTGAGGATCTAAATAAGTGGTATGTGCGCAATGATAATGGCGATATGGTGCCGTTTTCAGCGTTCGCTAGTGCTTACTGGACGTATGGTTCGCCACGTTTAGAGCGTTACAATGGTTTTTCAGCAATGGAAATTCAAGGTAGCGCAGCGCCGGGTTACAGTACAGGCCAAGCAATGGATGAAATGGAGCGTTTAGTTAAACAATTACCTAATGGTATTTCGTCTGAGTGGACCGGTATTTCATTCCAAGAGCGCTCAAGTAGTGGTCAAGCACCTTTACTATATGGCTTATCGCTATTGTTTGTATTTTTATGTTTAGCTGCACTTTATGAAAGTTGGTCGGTACCGTTTGCGGTAATGATGATTGTGCCACTGGGTATATTTGGTGCAATTATGGCAGCGCTAGGCGGTGGCTTATCTAACGATATTTACTTGCAGGTTGGCTTGTTGACCACCATTGGTTTGGCATCTAAAAATGCGATACTGATTGTAGAGTTTGCGATTCATAAAATGGATGAAGGACTAGGGCTTGTTGATGCTGCAGTTGCTGCGGTACGCCTTCGTTTACGTCCAATTTTAATGACTTCAATGGCGTTTATTTGTGGTGTAATCCCACTAGCAATCGCCTCAAGCGCGGGCTCTGGTGCGCAAAATGCGCTAGGTATTTCGATTATTGGTGGCACACTTGCATCATCAATATTAGTTGTTGTTTTTGTACCTTTATTCTTTGTTTTAGTTCGCCGTGTATTCCCAGGTAAAGCTAAAGAGACAACGAAGGAGAGTGCAGAATGAGTATTAAAACATTCAGCCTAAGTGCAATTACTTTATTGGTGCTAAGTGGTTGTCAATTAGCGCCAGAGCAAAAAGACCTTGCTCTACCAGTATCTGATGCTTATGCATCAGGTACTGAGCAAAGCGCTGCGCAGCAATTAAATTGGCAGCAGTTTTTTAATGATGAAAAACTACAAACCTTAATTACGCAAAGCCTTGAGCACAATAAAGACATGCAAATTGCAGTGCTTAATGTGCAGCGTGTGCGTGGTTTGTATCAAATTGAAGACTCTGCTTTGTATCCGTCGCTTGATTTAAATGCTTCTGGTACGCGCCAGCGTTTACCGGCTGACTTATCAGGTACTGGCGATGCAGCTATTAGCTCGCAATACAGTGCAACAGTGGGCATTACGTCTTACGAGTTAGATATTTGGGGCAAAGTACGCAATCAATCAGCGCAAGCACTCCAAAATTTATACTCTACAGAGCTTAGCCAATACAGTACGCAGGTGTCTTTAATTTCAGAGTTGGCAAATGCGTGGCTTAGTTACGCGACGGACTTACAACTGCTAGAGCTTGCAAAAGAAACGCTCACCTCTCAGCAAGAGTCATTATCGCTTACGCAAAAAAGCTTTGATTTAGGTGCGACGTCTTCGATTACCCTTGAGCAGCTTAGAAGTACAGTTGCTACAGCAAAAGTAGACATAGCAACGTATAAGCGTTTATTAAAGCGTGATAAAAGCGCTCTAGATTTATTAGTGGGTAAATCTGTTTCGGCTGATTTACTGCCTAATAAAGACCTTACCAACTTGATTAGCATGCCAGAAGTACCGGTTGGCTTACCGTCTGATTTGCTATCGCAGCGCCCAGATATTAAAGCCGCTGAGCATTTGCTGCTTGCTGCAAATGCCAATATTGGTATTGCACGTGCGGCGTTTTATCCAAGTATTAGCTTAACGGCCAATGCGGGGTCTGCTTCAAGTGATTTGAGTGGCTTGTTTGATTCGGGCTCAGGTACATGGAGTTTTGTGCCGTCAATTAGCTTACCTATTTTTAATATGGGACGTAACCAAGCAAATCTTGATGTAGCAAAAGCCGATCAAGCAATTGCGGTGGCAACGTACCAGCAAAAAATTCAAAATGCGTTTCGCGAAGTTGCCGATGCTCTTGCTGATAGAGAAGGTTACCAAGAGCAATTAAGTGCGCTTGATATGCTTATAAGTAGCCGACAAATCACATTTGATTTATCAAAAATGCGTTACGAAAAAGGCGCAGATAGCTACTTGCAAGTACTTGATGCTCAGCGTACATGGTACGGCGCACAGCAACAGTTAATTTCGGGTCAGCAAGCGTATCTTGCAAGCCAAATTAACTTGTACAAAGCGCTTGGTGGCGGATGGAATACGAGCGACAAAACAACTCAGGAAGAGCAGTAATATTAGCAGCTCGCTGGCGAGCTGCATTTTAATGATACAGCGAGGCTATTTATAGTGCTCGCTTTACTGAGTTTAAGACTTAGTAGTGGAGTTGAACATGAAGCCTAAAGCAAGAAGGCAAACAGATCCCGCGATAGCGCAAGCTAGGCGCGAACAAATACTAACAGCTGCTGCAGAGTGTTTTCACCGAAAAGGTTACCACGGTGCAGGCATGGCTGAAATATCTAAAACGGCAGGGATGAGTGCAGGCCATATTTATAATTACTTTGAAAGTAAAGAAGCAATTATAGAAAGCATTATTGAAAAAGACATGGAAGAGATGTTTTCTATCTTCCAACAGTTTGAAGATCATCCTGGTGATGTACTTCAAGCGCTCATTGATGGCTTAAACATTGGTGTGCAAAGGCACATGGACACGGGATCGTGTGTTATTGATTTAGACATGATGGCTGAAGCAGGTCGAAATGTTAAAGTGGCAACACTTTTACGCGAAACTGATGTTCAGGCAAGAGATCGCATGAGACAGCTTTTAACAAGTGAGCGAAGTGCGCTAAAAGATATTGATGAACTTGAACTTGAAAGCCGAATTAATGTTATTTTTTCGATGATGGCAGGGTTATTACTCAGAAAGTTACTCTACCCAGAGTTAACCGAAGAAACAGTATTAATAGCGCTTCGTCCAGCGATGAAAACATTACTAATGCCATTTGATAAAGCATAGTAAAGCGCAAAATAGATAAACTAAAAAGTAAGCTAGCCAATTATTGGCTAGCTTTTTTTATACTTTAAAAACGCTCTATTGACCATTGCAGAGCAATTATTGCTATTGCTACAGAACCCATAGGCATAAGCCACTTTTTATACCAGGTGTAGTTACGTACATAAATAAGCAATGGCAGCGCAACCAGTAATATACTGAGCTGACCGATTTCGACACCTAAATTAAATGCTAAAATGCTCAATAATTGATAGTCGCTCGACAAGCCAAGCTCGCCAAGTACGCTGGCAAACCCCATCCCATGTAGTAAACCAAAAGCAAAAGTAAGCCACCCTAAACGAAGTACCAACGGCCAAACATTATTTAATGCTGCAGATAAAACAGATATAGCAATTCCAAGCTCTACCCAACGACTATTTGGCGAGACTAAGTTCATAGCTGTTGCTGTAAGCGTAATAGAGTGCGCAAGCGTAAACGCGGTTACTATCCATGCTGTGTGTTTAATAATTTGTTTTTTAGAGCTAATACCTTGCCATGCTTTATCGCTGCGAGTTAAAACACAGGTAAGTAACAGGGCGATTAAAAATAAAATATGATCAATACCAATCCAGATATGTAAAACACCCTGATACACGTATTGATTAAACGTACTTAAATAACTTGTTTGCT
Source organism: Pseudoalteromonas sp. NZS100_1 (assembly GCF_015864285.1). Lineage (NCBI taxonomy): Bacteria > Pseudomonadati > Pseudomonadota > Gammaproteobacteria > Alteromonadales > Pseudoalteromonadaceae > Pseudoalteromonas > Pseudoalteromonas sp. NZS100_1. The sequence continues at coordinate 73,815 of NZ_JADYXN010000011.1, read as the reverse complement.
CAAAGCTAAATGTTTGCTGAGCTTCGTTTATGTTAAATACACGAGATACACCGTTTATATTTACGATAGATTTATGATTAGCATCGGTTTTAAAAAAAGCAGAATAGGAAAGGGAGATTATTTCACTGTCATTGCAATTAAACATTAGCGGAATAACCAAATAAGGCTGGTTAAAATGGTTATCTAACTGATAGATACCTTCACTTGTTAAAGGGCATGCTTGCTCGTTTTGCGTGATATTTAAATTTTCTGTAATGAAGTTATTAATTGAGCTGCGCTTTGCTTTTATTTCTGCCCATGAAATTTGCCCGTCTTTATCTAAATCCAAAGGAACTGCGTGCTCTAAGTCGGCTATATTAATTTGCCAGTTGCCCGTGTATTGGTTTTTGTTGGTGTCGTTATTGTTTTTGCTATTTAGGGTTATATAACTTGTACTTAGTTGATGGGCAAAGCTGTAAGTTGAAAAAATGCACAGCATTAAAGTGAGTATAAATAGATAAGGCGTTTTCATAGTGTATCTCGTTGCATCGCTTTTGCTTGAGTAAATAATTGCTCATCGGTGCTCATTTTAGCCTGTTGCCAATTAATATGAGCCCAGTAAAGTGCTTTTTCGCGATTTGGTTGTACATCAAGGTAATATTTAGCTAAGTCACTTGCATGAAATGAATCTTTGCGAAGCTCTCGTAGTGTAACTCTTTGCGCCATTGTATTTTGCCATTTTTTATCGCGTTTATTTAGTTTTTTTTCTGCGATTGAAAGTCTTAACAAAATAGCATCCTCTAAATTACTTTTATCAGGAAGCAGTACGCTTAATGTATTTAATACTTGTTGCGGTTGATTTAGAGCAATTTGAATATCGGCCCATAAAACAATAAGGCTCACAGGGGCTTGAACTAAATCTACACTTTGTAAGTGAGACAAAGCTTGTTTGTAGTTGTTTAAACGGTAGCTCATTTCACTTAAAACATGGTTTGTAGCTAGGCTAGTTTGATTATTATTTATAATTTTTACTAATGCTTGGTAGCTGTCTAAAACGCTTTCATGTTGGCTTTGTACATCGAGTACACAGGTGCTAGCAGTAATAGTGCTTACTTGCCCAATTAAGGCTACGCAGTGTTTTTTTGCTTGTGCGAACTTACCTTGAGTCATAAATATATTGGCTAGCAATAAATGGCTATTATTATGTTTTGGCTCTCCAATCAAAACGTTGTTTGCAATATCAATAGCTTCGTCAAAAAGGTGCTCTTTTTGTAAAACGCGAGCATATAAGTAACCAATTTGAGATGAGGGTGTGTGTTTATATAGCTGGGCTAAACGGGTTTTAAGTAGCCCCTGTAAGCGCTCTGTTTGGCCGGCATATTGGCTGTTAGTGACTAATGTATTTATTTCGTCAACAGAGAGGGAAGCACTAAGCGTTGAATTACTTTTAGCAATAACTGCATCATCTTTTGGGGTAAAAGGCGCAGCGCTTAACGCAAGGGGTGTTAGGCATAAAGTAATAAATGCGACGGACTTAAAAATTGATAAATGCATTATAAATATCCTTTGAAAAAAGCCATCCATGGCCTGTCAGCTTAATTACTTGGTTAGTTACCGTTTGTTGAAATCAATCCATCAACATCGGTATCGGTGTTTGTAAACACCCGACCGTTAACAGTTAACGGCTCTGCATTTGGGGCTTGATTAAATGCATCGGTTGCAAATTGAGCAAAGTCGACTTGTAGTGCGTCAATTGTAATGTTCACTGTTGCAGTTACTTGCGAATTAACGCCATCACTTACACCAAACATAAAACTATCTGAACCTGTCACTTCTTTATTCGGTGTGTAGGTAAAGTTACCATCGCTATTAACGGTAACAGTTCCAAGAGTTGGCTCACTTGTTAACGAGTAAGTAAGCGAATCGCCATCATTGTCGCTCGCGCTGAGCATATCGGTAATGCTTACTTCAGTTTGTGTTGTTAGCATTGCATCACTTGCTGTAGGTGCGGTGTTTACAACCGGTGTAGGTTGTTTTTTATCGTCATCGCTACTACATGCACCCAATGTTAATGCACTGAGGAGAACACAAATATGGGTAGTTTTTAAATTACGCATTATTTTACTCCTTATTTAGAGCCAGCAAGCGGTGTTGCAAGGTATGGGAATGTTGAGTCCATCATTGTTGCATCAATAGGTGCGCCATCAGTAAATGGAACTGTACCCGTATTAGCATCCTCTGGTGCACAAAGACCTAAGTCAGTGTCTTCACCATTTACAGGAATAGGATGACATAAACGACCCATCACAACGCGCAGTGCAATATCAACCACATCATCACCCGGGCGACGACCATTTGGGAAACCAGCTAAGTCATTGCCAGCTACACCAAATGCAGATTGATCAGCTTGCGCTGTTGCTGCAATGGCTGTGTTTAAACGCAGCATTTCTGAAGGTGTTACCGTTGCTTGTTGATTAACGCCTGCAAAACCCGTTAAAAATGCAGTGATTAAATCAGTACGCGGAAAGTTAGTGGGTGCTAGTGTTTCAAAGCTAGTATCAAGGGTAGAGTTAACAGCATCTTTAAACAAAATGTTTAATAACTCTGGTAGTGCTGGATGAGATACATAATCTAAAAATTGTGCATCATCTTTAGGATGAGCTGTAGAGAATGTATCTTTATCTTTAATACCAATTACAAGCTCGTTTACAAGTGGGCTACCAAGGCGTGAAACCTGAGTTAATGCACCGCCGTTTACCGCATTATTAGCAAATTTAGCATTTGGGTTTAATACACGTGCTTGGGGTAAGCTTGCTGTTGTCCACGAGCCAATTACTTTATTTCCATCACCTACAATACAACTCTTTGGTATTTCGATAGCAATTGATGTGACGTTTTTATCTGCAAGGTCGTCGTTATCTGCCGATTGTGTAATACCACCTGGAAAACCGCCGCCGTCACCAGCACCTGGGGCGCTGTCACCCTCTACAGGTACATAGTTAACTAAATCAAATGTTTTACCTAGGTTAACTACAAACGGGTCTTTACGCTGTCCTACAAAAACTTGTGCCATGCTTTCACAGTTAGGAATTGAAACCTGATACACAAATTGATCCGCATAAGTTTGGTAATCACTCATCGATCCAAATGTCTTATCACCTACATAATCAAGTGGTTTAGAGAATGTGCTTGAGTTTGAGGCTGTGTTGTTTAATACAGTAGCTTCGCCAGTACGCTGTGCGCCGCTAATCATGCTCATTGTGTATGATTCGCTAAAGTTAGCTGCGCTGTCATCACCTGCAGCCACGCCGCCAACATTTTTAAGTGGTACCGAAACTGTACGTTGATTTCCTTCAGGTCCAACCGTTAATTGCACGCCTTGATTATCGTTAGGGAGCATGCTTTTAAAGTTAAACGCAAATGTAATATCTTCAACAGCATCGCCATCGTTATCGATATGAATGCTGTAAGTTGCATCCGGATCCATTGCAAAGTAATTAGGGCCGCCGTATGCGTCTTGTAGCGGGATGTAGTTAGCTATTAGTGTTACAAAATCGCCACGGCCTTGCTCGTAACTATTAAATACATAAAAATCGGTTGAATCTAAAGTCGGGAAACGGCTTATATTTGGCGCTTCTCTGTGGCTAGATGCTTCACTTGGTGCACTTACAAACGTACTACATATTACTACTGCGAGTATTGATGGAGTTAAAGCTTTCATGACTTTGTCCTTTAGTTTTGATTGAAGTCATAGCTAATAACGGGGCAGGATTTAAATTGGATGCAAAAAAGTTAAATTAAATTTATATTTTGTTAAAAAACTTGAATTAAGGGTTGGCTACTTTATACAAGCAGCCAACATTGGTCATAATAGCAAGGTTATAAAAGTACCAGCTCTGTGGTGTATAACACCTCAGTCGGTAATCCATTTGGCGAGCCACCAATAGGCTCTAAGCTTACTGCAAGCAATGCGATATCACTTGCGTTAAAGCGGTTATCTTTTAATAATATTTTACTGCCTTGCTTGGGAAGTAAACCCAATGAAATAGGTGCATCTTGCCCTTTTAAAATCATCCACAACTCATAATCTTTATTAGTTTGGGCAACCAATTGGCTACTGGCTTTAATTGAGAGCCCTTGCTCGCTTACATCAATAAACCATAATGATTGTTTATCTTGATTTTGAACCAAAGCAATTTGTTGAGTGTGCATAACATTGGTACTAGGTTGAATAACCAAAAAGGCTAAAACAATACACGCAGCAGTTGCCACAAAAGACCATGTACGCCAAATTGAAGGCTTGGTATGTATGACTGTTTTACTTGTTTGTGGCCTGTTTTCAATACGCTGTAGTATATTTACCCATACATCGTCACGTGGTGTTTGCGGTGTAATAGCACTCGCTAAGTTGTTTAGGTTTTGCTCCCATAGACTTGTTGCTTCACGTGCTTGATTTGAGTTAAGTAACAGACGCTGAAAACGCTTACGGGCAAGCCCTCTAAGTGTGCCAAGCACGTACTGCCCAGCAAGCGCGTCTAATAGTTCGGGTTTATTATAATTCATAATGTTAAACACCTTTGTAGCTGCATAAGCCCACGCCTGATCCAGCTTTTAACTGTACCTAATGGCGTTTCTATATGATCCACTAACTCGCTATGACTCAGCCCCTTATAATAAGCTAAGTGAATAGCTTGTTTTTGTTGCGGTTCAAGTTGTTCGATACAATTAACCAGTTTCGTTTCTTCATCGTAATTAACGTCAACACTTTCATTTTCATATTCGTCATCGCCTAACGACTGCTCTTTTCGTACTTTGTGATAGCGCAGTGAGTCAAGACTTCTATACCTAACTATACTTATCATCCAACTAATAACGGTGCCTTTAGAGGCGTTATATTCAGATGCGTTATGCCAAATTTTTATAAAAGCGTCTTGTAGTGCCTCTTCCGCATAAGCTCTGTTAGTGAGCATATTTAAACTAATAGCAAAAAGTTTGCCGCTAGTTTGTTGATATAAACTTGAGAAAGCATTTTTGTCTCCTTGTGCTGTTGCGCACAAAAGAGGGAGTAAATCATCGTTATCCATAGGGGTCCTGTTTTTCTTATTATCATTGAGAAAACGGTTGAGAGTGTGATTTGGATGCAAAAAATTTAATTGATTTTTAGATTAGCTGCTTTATACGTTAGTACAAGCAATAACCGATCAGTGTTTGAAATTTAGACGTGTAAGTATAATTTATTCACATGTTTGTAAAAAATGCACAAAGAGCAGATTGCACTTAAATTTATTTTATTATTAACATTATATATCAATAGCTTATAATTTTAATTTGAATTTAAAATGCCATTTATATGGCGTGATATTTGCAAAAGAGTACATAAAGCCGTTTAAATTAAAATTAGAAAATCGGAATTATTTACACAAAGGAGAAACTATGTGGGCTGCAATTGGTTATTCACTTTTAGCATTACTACTTATTTTTATTGGTTGGGAAGTAAACTCTGTTTACTTTGCTATTGTTTTTTATTGGACTGCACTGTCACTTTTATTAGTGAGTACCGCATATATTTTTAATACAGCAAAAATATTTAGAAAACGTGAAAATGGGGTGATCCCATTTTATATACGTTGGGCGTTTGTGCCATTTTTATTTGGTGTGCAAATTTATAATGCCTGGTCACGTAAGCGCGATAAAGTGCCGCCAATTCAAAAAATAAACGAAAACCTATTTTTAGCTTGCCGATTATTTCCCTCAGACATAGACACATTAAAAGATAACGGAATTACTGCAATTTTAGACGTTACGTGTGAATTTGACGGACTCGAGTGGAGTTCAACACAAGAGAATATAAATTACTTAAACATTCCGGTGCTCGATCATAGTATTCCTACCCATTCTCAGTTAAATCAGGCTATTAATTGGATACATCATCATATTAAAGAAAACCGTCGCGTAGTTGTACATTGTGCTTTAGGCCGTGGGCGGTCAGTTTTTGTAATGGCGGCTTATTTATTGAGTCAAAACAAAAATGCAGATGTACATGAAGTACTTGCACAAATAAAGGAAACCCGCGAAACCGCAAACTTAAATAAGCATCAGCTGCGTCATTTAGCTAAGCGCCATAAAAAAGGCGAGCTGCTGATTAAAAACAAAGCAGTTTTAATTGCAAATCCAGTATCTGGTATACGATTATGGCAAGAAAAAGAGCACTTAATTGTTGCGCGGTTATCGGCCTATTACGATTTAAAAGTACTTACTACTTCACAAGACGTAAACGGTATTGAGCTTGCTAAACAAGCGATTACGCAAAAACCAGACATGATAATAGCGTGTGGAGGCGATGGTACAGTGGCCGAAGTTGCAAGCGTACTTGTAAATACACAATGTAAGCTAGGTATTATACCAATGGGGACTGCAAACGCACTTGCGCATGTATTAATGGGGATTAGCTCTAAATTTATTCCTGTTGAACAAGCCTGTGACTTAATAATTGATGGTCAAACAAGCACAATAGATACCGCTTATTGTAATAACGAATTAGTACTTTTATTAGCGGGTATTGGTTTTGAGCAATCTATGATAGAAAAAGCAGATAGAGAGTCGAAAAATAAGTCGGGGCAACTTGCCTATTTAAATGGTTTTTTTGAAGCCTTTGGTGAGCAAAAATCACAGCTACTTAGTGTAAAACTCGATGATAATGAGCCGAAAGAAATATGTACAAATAGCTTTATTGTGGCTAATGCTGCGCCTTTTACAACGTTATTGGCTCAAGGCGGTGGGCAGCCAGATCATAGTGACGGGCTTCTTGATGTAAATTGGCTAACACCAAATAATGAAAATTCTACGACAATATTGAGTATTGCAGAACTGATGTTTAGCAGTTTAACGCAAACACATTTAGCTATAAATTCGCATCATACAAATGCTAAAAGAGTCGAGGTGACAGGCGAAGGAGAGCTTAAGTACGTACTTGATGGGGAAGTTAAAACTGCTCACAGACTCGTTATTACTATTGAGCCGGCCTCATTAAATGTGATTTGCAAAGAGCAATAAATCGCGCTAGTTACAATTAAAAAAGGAGCTAAATTAGCTCCTTTTTTACATCATTTTTTAATTGATGGCCAAACAAACCCTGTTGTATCCGGCGCTTGAGAAGATGTTTCTCTCGGTGCACTTTTTGGTCTACGAATAGGTTTGTTATTTATAGTGTGAATATAAAGTGCTTCCACTTTATCGCGAGCCCAAGGCGTTTTACGCAAAAACTTTAAACTCGATTTAATGCTCGGTTGATCAGTAAAACACTTAATTTTCACTTGCTCGCCAAGGGTTCTCCAGCCAAGTCGCTGTTCTAACTCAACAAGTATTTGTTCTAACGTTACCCCATGTAAAGGGTTTTTAGGTTGATTATCCATAGCCATACTACTTATTTAAACTGCGTGCATTGTAGCTCAAATCAGCTTTTAGCGCTAATTCACAGTGATTGTTTTAGGAGCGGTTGGGTAAATAGCATTACCTTGTTTATCTATTTTAAGCCAAATGAGTTGACTGTTACTGTGTTGAGGGTTTTTAGCACCGCATAAAAGTGTAAAAGAGTGAATTTGTATTAACGCGCCTTCGCTATAGCGTTTGTTGTCGTACCAACAGTTTGATTCTTCATTTACAAACTGGTTTGCATCAATAATTGAATGGGTTTTAAGGGTTGTTGCTTCACTAAATATTGAATACGATAAGCTGCTAAAACAAAAGCATAGAATTAAAAAGTTACGCATTAGAGGCCTTTAAATAGGGAGGGTTAAAAATAATACATTAAGCTAAAAAACGTGCTAGTGTAAAGTACACAAAGTGATTTTAATTATAAACTTAGTTACTCACAGAACAACTTGGATTCAAATAAAAAGGTGCACACAATGCAATTTAATCAAACAATGATCGAAGAATTCACACTATTAGCGAAGTTTCCTCGCGACAGTAAAATGCAGGGTATTAAATTACACTCAGACGCAGAGCCAAGCTTACTTAGTGCAGCGCAACGTTTATTTGAAAAAGGGATTATAGATAGCCCAGATGGCGGATATTTAACTGATCTGGGCTTAGATTTAATTGAGCACATTACGGTTATTCATAGTGCGCTACAAAGCTAGCTAACCTGAACTCTAGTTAGTTACTGAACTAGCTTAATTTGCATCGGGTTGATTTTGCGGTGCAGCATCATTAAATGCAGCTAATTTATTACAGTGTTCGTAAATAGCTGCAATTTTTGGATAAGCGCTCATATTTACGTTAAAACGAATTGCATTAAATACTTGCGGCACTAAACAAATGTCAGCAAGTGTTGGTTGATTACCAAAACAGTAGTCATCATTTTCGTTTAGCATCAGTTCTATTTTTTCAAAACCAACTTCTATCCAATGTCGATACCACTTATTTTTAGCCTCGTCATCAACACCTAATTCGTTCGATAAATACTTCAGCACGCGTAAATTATTAACAGGATGAATATCGCAGGCAATGGCAAAGCTTAAATTTCTTATTTGTGCTTTTTGCCACGCAGTTCCTGTAATTAATGGCGATTGCGGATAAGTTTCATCAAGCCATTCCAGTATTGCAAGCGATTGTGCTAAAACACCATTATCGGTTTCAAGTGCAGGTAGTAACCCTTGCGGATTAGTCGCTAAGTATTCTTCCCCAAGCTGCTCCGATTTTAAAAGGTTAACAATAGCAAGTTCATGATCAATTGCTTTTAAGTTAAGCGCTATACGTACCCTATAGGCCGCTGATGAGCGAAAGTAGCTGTATAATTTCATAATTAATCCTGTGAACCTGTAAATTGTTTTTTAATAGTACGCCAGCAATCGGTATAGTTTGGTTGGCGCTCTTTGCCTTCTAGTGCATATTTTGTTGGTGAAATTATATAGCGCGACTCAAACATAAAGGCCAATGTGTTTTCGTATTTTTGTGGTGTAAGCTCAGCATTTGAGGCTTTTTCAAATACGTCGGCTTCAGGTCCATGTGGCGACATACAATTGTGTAAACTTGCACCACCAGGTACAAAACCATGCTCTTTTGCATCATACATACCCTCAATCAAGCCCATAAATTCACTCATAATATTGCGGTGATAATAAGGCGGGCGAAATGTATTTTCGGCTACCATCCAACGTGGTGGAAATATCACAAAATCGACATTTGCCATACCCTCAGTAGCAGAAGGAGAGGTTAGCACAGTGAATATAGATGGGTCGGGATGATCAAAACTTACTGTATTCATTACATTAAAACGCGATAAGTCGTATTTATAGGGGGAGCTGTTACCCGTCCATGCAACCACATCAAAAGGAGAGTGCTTAATTTCACAGCTAAATAAATTACCGTTGAATTTAGATACAAGCTCAAAGTCACCTTCTTTATCTTCAAAGGCAGCAACGGGGTATTGAAAGTCTCTGTCGTTGGCGTAACCGTTTGCACCAACAGGTCCTCGCTCTGCAAGCTCTAACGCATGGCCATAATTTTCACAAATATAACCACGGGCTGTATCATCAATTAAATCAACAGCGAACTTAATTCCTCTGGGAATTACAGCAATTTCACCTGGTTTAATGCTTAACTTACCGCACTCGGTGTGAATTAATAACTCACCTTGCTGAGGGACAAACAACATTTCGCCATCGGCATTGCAAAAGTAACGTCCTTGCATTGACTGATTAGCGACATATACATGAATGCCAATACCAGATTGCCCATTAGCACTGCCATTAGCAGCCATAGTTACCAAGCCATCAATAAAATCAGTAGGCTGTGAAGGCATATCAATAGGATTCCAACGTAGCATTGTTGGTGGTGTTACGGCCTCAGTAATTGGGGCTGTTCTTATTAGGCCGTTATCAATTGCTTGGTAATCACCTTGCACTACCGACGGACGAAGGCGGTAAAACCAAGTGCGGCGATTTGAAGCGCGAGGAGCCGTAAATGCAGTCGAACTAAATTGCTCGGTGTATAAATCGTATTTAACCTTTTGTGGGCTAAATTGTCCTATTGGCAATGCACCGGGTAGCGCTTGTGTTTCAAATTCATTACCAAAACCTGTCATATAACTTAATTGTGTCGTCATTACTGACTCCTGTGAGAGGGGGGTTGGTTTAATATTATTTTTATTTCAGTTAAGGTACTCTCAAGTGAGACTAATATCAAATGTGCAACTATGCATCTACGTAAATATTAATGAACACCAAAGTAAACCTTACAAAGCTGGGATAACTAAAAATGAAAATTGATTTAGCAACGTTTTTACCTTATCAATTAACGAATGTAGCAACACGTGTAAGTAACGACTTTGCCGAGGTTTATCAAACTAAGTACGGTTTAAATATTCCCCAGTGGCGAATACTTGCTAATTTAGCGCAGTATGGCCAAAGCAACGCAAAAGATTTATGCACGCAAGCAAATATGGACAAGTCGACAGTGTCGCGCGCGGTAAAAGTTTTAATAGATAAAGGTTTAGTGAGAAGTGAGCTAAATGAGCAAGACAAACGCGCAGCATTACTTGTGCTGAGCCAAGCAGGGCAAAACTTATATGAAAATATAGCGCCCGATGCACTGAATTGGGAAAAACAATTACTGAGCACTTTAACTAACGAAGAATACGAAGTGCTAGTGAGTATTTTTGAAAAGTTAAATAACAAATTAAAGGCATAAAAAAGCCCACCAAAGTGGGCTTTTAAAAGATGTTTTAGGTTACAGCTCTAAATTAGAAAGTGTAACGAACACCTACACGCATTTGCCATACAGATGCACTATTTTCCGTAGTTGTACCTACGTTATTAGAGTTAAAACCAGAGTAAACGTAGCGGCCATCATCATCAATAGATGTTGAAATCACACGGTTGCCTACAAAAGAACCTTTCTTAAGTACGCCCCAGTCATCGTTTAACAGGTTTGTAAGGTTATCAATTACGAAGAATGCTTCACCCTTGTGACCTTCCATAAACCCAGGAAGCTCTTGCGTTAACTTAAAGTTAAATTTAACAAACCAATCTGCATTTTGTGAGTTACGTCCAGCAATTTCACCGCGCTCTAGACCTTCTGAAGCGATGAAATCATTGAATTCATTGATTTCAGCAGCACTCATGTCGTAAACAACGTTAGGATCGTTTTCAAGTGGTACGTATAACAGTTGACGAGAGCCAAAACCGTAGTTATTAGTATCACCAAACGTATTATCGCTATTGTTAAACACATAGCTGTAAGGTAAACCTTTATATGCTTCACCGAACAAGTTAAAGCGAGTAGCAAAACCATCTACAAACTCATGACTATAACCAAGAGTCATAGTAAAACGATGTGGAATTTCGTAATCAGATGATGCAACACCAGGGTTACCTGGATCTGTTAATGCTAAATTACTGTAATTAGAATCAGCAACCGAACTCGTCATTGGGTTCACATCATCAGAATCTGTATATGCGTAACCAAAGCTAAAGTTAACACCATTATCGTACTGTTTACTAATGCCTAATGAGATAACTGATGAATCACCGCTATCACCGCTCACATTTGTAAGTAAGTAGTCACGTGAGCGAGTATCACCCGGATTTAGAGTATCATCTTTACCTTCGTATAGAGGGCGCCCATCAAATGTCGTTTCACCAGAATTAACTAAACCAAGATCTACTAAGGTAGCCGCATCATTCTTTTTAGAATATAAGTAATCAAGTGAAATTACATACTCATTTTCAGTAGTGTAAGTAGCACCTAAAGAGTATTTCCACTCTGATGGTAATTCAAAATCAGAAGCTACAGCATTTACATTAGAATCACCTGATCCAATTTCTGTTCCAGCTATAGTATCAAATTGAGACTGTGGTACTTCGTAACCTGGAGCTCCACCGTTTACATTTGGTGTATTGAATAGATCTACACCACGAATTTGAGAGGTAATTTGCGTAATACCGTCATTCGAGTAAGAGTTAGACAACCAAACATTTGGGTTACCACCTGAGAATAAACCAGCACCTGCACGTACTTCAAGCTCATCTGTTGCATACCACTGAAAACCTACACGAGGTTGAATTAAATCAATACCATCAAATGTACTCTGGTTACTGAAGCCATAGCGAGCAGTATAGTTTTCATTAAGGTTTGGTTTATCATCACTAGTATATTTATCGTAGCGAAGGCCAAATGTTAAGCTGGCATCAATATCGGTAAAGCTATATTCATCTTGGACGTATAAAGTGTGTTGAGCATATTCGAAACTTGCTGCAACATCATTTGGATCATTTGTAGTCGCAGCATTGTTGTAGTAAACACGTGCAGCTTGTCCGTTTTCAAAATCTTCTACAGAATCAAAACGCCATTCACCTTCAGTATGCTGTACAAATAAATTAAATACTTCAAGATTTTCATACTCATAACCTGCTGTTATTGTATGTTGATCTAGGTAATAAGTACCCGCAAATTTAGCAGTCGTTGTATCGTAGTTTAAATCGTTAGATTGACGTGAGTCATCTGGACCAATATAAATTGTGCCACCGTTTTCAGTGCTGATTTGCATTTCACCAAAGCTACTTGCTGCATCCAAAGATTCAACGCGAGCATCTAGTTCAGATTTACCAATACGCACTTCAGTAGAGAAGTCATCTGACCAATCAGAATAAAGAGAAGCTACTATCGATGTAAACTCAGCACCTTGCTCATAAAAGTGGTTAGAAAGCGAAAGTTCATCATTATCGGCATCTGATTGAGAGATCGTGAATGCATCGTTGTAGTTATAAATGATGTTAGCACGATGACTTTCGTTGATGTTCCAATCTAATTTAACTAGAATTTTTTCATCTTCAATCGGTGAACTTGATGGCATGCCACCAGCGTCATAGTTGTAAAGAGACTGTGAGGCAGTTTGAACTCGAGAAAGATCATCAGCAGTAACACTACCACTTGTTAGGCCGCCGTAGTTAAACTGTTGTACACCTTCAAGTTTTTCATATGAGGTGAATAAAAATAGTTTATCTTCAATTAGTGGAAGACCTACATTAAAGCCGTAGCGCTTTTCTGTATAATTACCTGCATCGTAATCTTCACCTTCAATTGAATCACCCTGCATAGAGTCATTTGTATAATCGAAGAATACACCGCCATGTAATTCATTACCGCCAGATTTCGTTACAGCATTGATGTTACATGATGTAAAACCACCGTATTGAACGTCAAATGGTGCAAGTTCTGCTGAAACTTGTTCAATTGAATCGAAAGAAAAAGGTGCATTTATTGTCGGGTAACCATTTGAGCTTAAGCCGAAGTTATCGTTCATACGAACGCCGTCTAGCGTTAAGCTGTTGTAGCGAGGGTTACCACCACCACAGTTAATTGAACCACGGCTATCATCAATTGTGATACGCGGGTCGATACGGATAATGTCTTTTAAATCACGGTTAATAGCAGGTTGGTTCTCAAGATCAGTTAGCGTAAATGTAGACGCCGGACCAGTACCACCAGACATAGAGCTAATTGGTGCCCCAGTAACTACAATTTGTTCCATGCTTGATTGTGACTCAAGAGAAACATTTACTGGGTAATCGTTACCAATATTAAGAATTATGTTATTGAATTCTTGGTCTGCATATACATCTGAATCAACAACTACTTTATAAGGACCGCCAACTCGCAGGCCTTTAGCTGTGAAATAACCAGCGTCATTTACTTCAGTTGTTTTTACTGATCCAGAAGGTACGTGTAAAATTGTTACTTTAGTGCCGGCTGCTGGGTTGCCGTTAGGTCCCATTACTTGACCTTTAATTGCAGAGGTCGTTTCGTTAGCCATTGCAGCGCCACTTACACCAACACATGCTGCAATAGCAAGTGAAAGAGCTGTTTTGCGTAATTGAGTTTTCATTTAATTTTCCCGTGTAGTTATTAATTAAATTTTTATATTTTTATTTTAAATTTTGCAAAATAAACAGTTGAAGTTCATTTATTAAAAATCCGTTACTAGTGTACCTTATTTATTCGTTACAAATAAAATACAACTGCAATATATTTTTAATAAATAGTACTAATTTTGTCTATTTGAGTGTTTTTTTGAGCAATAACTCTATATCGGGGTATATATTACGTGGGCTTTATGACAAACATGTGAAATTGTAGGGGTAAAATAAAAAAACCCATTACAAATTTGCAATGGGTTTATTGTAACTTACAAATAACTTAACAAGTTATTGATGCAGTTTTAAGACTTAAAACTTGTAGCTAATGCCAACTTTAGCCTGCCAAGCTGATGACGATGAACTGATTTGTGAGTAATTACGCACATCTGCACCGCCAAAGCTGTTGTCTATTTTATATCTACCTTGATCATCAAGACCACCAAAGTCATAAATAGTTTGGTTAGAGTAACCTAAGCGTTTTTCTACACCCCAGTCGCTGTTTAGAAGGTTTGCGAAATTATCAATCATTAGATAAACCTCACCAGTGTGACCTTCAGCAAAGCCAGGTATTTCTTGCTTAATGCTAACATCCATTGTAGTAACCCAAGGTTGAGTTGCTGTATTCTTACCTAAAATCCCACCACGTTGAGATATACCAGCACGCTCTAATAACGGTTCTAACTCAGCCCAAGTCATTTTAGAATCAGCCCAATTTACATTCGGATCATCAGCACCTGTAGGGATATAAGGTAAGTAAGCACCATTAGTGAATAAAGAGCTAGTATCACCTAAGTCTTCATCTTTATACATATTCATTGTGTAACTAAATGGGCGACCTGAACGACGTTCAAAATAAACATTGAACTTGGTTGCATATCCTTCAAAAAATTCAGTGTTATACGCTAAGTTAATTTTAAAGCTGTGCTCAACTTCGTAAAAGCCACGTGCTGCAATATCTTCATTACGATTTACTGTAATATTGTGCTTATAGTTACCTTCTGCCTGAGAAGCTGAACCTGCTGACGATTCTGTAACATCTTGGTGAGCATAGCTTGCCGATACAAACAGGCCATTGTCCCATTGTTTAGCAATACCCGTTGAAATAATAATTGAACGACCATCATCCGATGAATTAGTCATTTCTATGTCAACATTATCGCCACTGTAAATACTTTGATTGATAACACGTTCGCCGTCCGCAGCTAAGCCTACTGGGTTAATAGACGAATTATGCCATACCGCTTCATTTTCTTTTTTATGGTAAGCAATTTCAGCTTGCCATTTAAAGCCATCACCTAATAGTTCAGAATCAAACTCATATTCAAAACCTATTTGAGTACGAATGCTTGAAGGCAATTTAAAGTCAGGGTCGATATACGCAACGCTACCAGCACCTTGCTCTAATGTATTTTTTATTTCATCAGGAACCTGAGTAATATCAGCTGTGTTATTTGCATAGTAATCATTAATTACATCGTTTTGTGCTGATACTAAAGTAATGCCATCACTTTGGAATGAATTGTTATACCAAACATTTGGAATGCCGCCTTGGAAACGACCAATACCACCACTTATTGTAAGTGCTTCTGTAGCATAATATTTAAAGCCGATACGCGGTAAGAAAATATCTAAGCCATCTAGGTTTTCTTGGTTGTTGAAGTTATTAACACCATATAGAGCGCTATAAGTATTAGCAAAATTTTCATTTAGAGTTGGTTTATCATCAGATGACAAACGCTCATAACGAACACCTGCTGTAACTTCTAAATCATCACCTACATAAAAAGTATCTTCTATGTAAAGCGCTAGCTGGTTACGTCTTACATCATATGCTGTATCAGCTGAATCATTAGTGTAAGCATTTTGATAAGAGAAATCATAAGAACCAATTTCACGGTTTTCAAAATTTTCTAAGCTATCAAATTTCCACGTTCCAAGAGAGTTTTGAGCAAACAAGTTATATAAACGAAGTGACTCGTACTGAGCTCCAAAGTTTATTTCATGCTCATCCATTAAATACGTAGCGTCTAACGTAAAAGTTAGGTTTTGTGTTTCTGAACGGTTTGCATGGCGGTATTGATCTGTACCAAAGTTGTAAGAAGGACCATTTCGACCGTCTTCCTCAACAGTAATGCTTCCTAAGTTAGAGCGAGTTGCGCTATCAGAGGTAACATCTTTATACGACACACCAATTTCTGTTGAAAAGTTTTCAGTCCAATCAGAGTAAAGTTTAGATGAAAAGTTATTAAACTTAGTTACGTATGCATAAGTGCTTGAAACTAAGGCTATATTATCACCGCCTGTGCTAGAGTTACGCTCATCTTGGTCGTCTTGCCATTGATAAGTGAAATCTAAACGGTGGTCATCACTTGCGTTCCAGCTTAATTTAACAAGCAAGTTTTTGTTTGTATCTTCTGGCGCACCGGCTAATGAATCAGTTAAGCCGTATTCATTATTTAAGATAGAAATGAAACGATTATAGTTAGCTTCAGAAGTATTAAATTCATTTGAAGCACCAGAACCGTCAAAGCCGTAATCTAGATCTAATTCACTTGACCATTCTGCATAGTTAACAAAGTAAAACAGTTCATCTTCAATAATCGCTCCACCGACATTAAAACCAAATCTTTCTTCAGTTTTAATCGGCTCTACTTTATTTGTAGAGTAAGTTTTATGACCTAGCTCATCAAGATCGTCTTCTTGTACAATATTATCAACATCGCCAGCTATCTCAGGAGTAGATATTTCATAAAAGCCAGAGAACTTAAACTCATTTGTACCAGATTTTGTTACTGCGTTAATAGTACCGCCACCAAAGTTACCTTTAGAAGCTGAGAAAGGAGATACATCAACAGAAACTTGTTCAATAGCATCAAGTGCTACAGGAGGCTGAGAAGTAGGGTAGCCACCAAAGTTCAAGCCAAAGTCATCATTTTGACCAATACCGTCAACTGTTAAACCGTTGGTACGAGGGTTACTACCTGCAAACGTTAGCTCACCATTACCATTAATACTGGCAAGTGGGTTTAAGCGCGCAATATCTTTAATGTCACGATTAAAGCTTGGCATATTTTCAATAGTGTCAGAGCCAAATGTACTGCTAGAGCCACCTGATTGTTGAACAATCTTATAACCAGACACTTCAATCTTTTCGATGTTTAGCGGAGCAAGCTGCGAGCTTAAACGGTAAGTTTCACCAAGGTTCAAGTATATATTTTCAACAGTGGTATCGTTAAACGTATCAGAATCAATGATAACCATGTAAGGACCACCTACACGTAAACCATTAGCGATAAACGTACCACTTTCGTTTGTAGTTAGTTCGCTAATAGTACCTGTTGGTTGGTGAATTACTTTGATTTTAACGTTTGCAGCACTGCCACCTGAAGGCGTTGTAATTTTACCACGCATTGCAGATGAAGTATCAGCAGCCATTGCGCTTGTAGAAACACCTAGAGCTAAAATTACCGCTCCAGTTAATTTCGAAAGGCGAAGCTTAGTCATAATGTTGATTTCCCGTGTGTAGGTTATATAAATTTAATACAGTTTATTTGTCAGTCGTCATTTTCAGTGCCGTTTCTAACTCTTTTGCAGAAGGGTCAAATAGGGCATTTAGTAATCCAGCTAATCGAATACCCGCTTGTTGTAAGCGCGTCTTTATAATTGGAGTATTGTTATATATGTAGCTATAACCAATTTCGTTGTTGGTATATTTATAAATTTTTGTGGCTAAATTATGAGATTCTTCAACCCATGTCATAGGTGAGCTTTGTAAATACTCAGCAATTAACTCGCTGTTATTTGTATCAATAAATTGTGCGTACTCAGTAAACGATAAATTCTCGTTCTCAACTAACTTTGTATCCCAAAGGCTGTGAAGATTTGTTTCTTCGTTAAAAAATGAAACCTTAATACGGTTGCCACCTCTATCTTCACTTCGACCAGCATGAAATGGTTGGTGACTGTCGCCCACCAAATGTACTAAAAAACGTAAACTGAACTGTTTAGCATCTAAGGTGCTATTTTTATCAGTGAGCGTTTGCATTGAATAGTGAATGCCTTCTAGGATATTACTTACAGATTCTTTGTTTTTAGTGTGCTCGTGATTGAAGCTGAAAGATTTTCCTGGTGCTGCATTAATATAATGCCAACGAGATGATTGCTTTTGCCAAAACTCGCCAGGGGCAGAGCGCATTTCATCAGGCCACGTTGATATTTGTGCAAGTGATTCACCATCAAGGTAGGGTTGTATTGCCGCTTTAGTTGTTTCGCTTATATGAGATTCTGCAATCTTACCTACAATGCGGTGGCCATTTTGACCCCAAGCATGTGAGTCAGTGCTTGTAAATATTGCACTAATCAAAAGCGCAGAAGATATCGAGTACTTTATATTGCTATGCATTAGAACTTCCTTAATGAATATTTCATGGCGTTGCTACAGGCTAATGCGGTCAATTGTCCTTACTTTTGGTGTTGATAGGAAGGACTCATTAAAATTCATAGTTTCTTATTCACATTACTTTTAAATCAATAGTTTATGTTTAACAGGTAAAATTACTTGTTGTAATAAGTAAGCGAAATTGTTCAAATGCACTATATAGTCTATTTTTGAGTGGCATTGCTTTGAATTTTAAAAATATCGTGTTGCACAAAATGTTAATTGTTACATTTTTGTTTCTATTATTGGTCGTTACGTGGGTTTGCGGTCAAGTTAGTGTATACAATGATGAATTACACTTTCCAGTTATGATCGAAACCTCAACAGAGTGTCAAACAACTGCAACAAGTAACAAAGGCCAATTAATTGTTTTTACGCAATCAAAAAAAATAGCTAAGTTATTAACACAAAAGTTATGCTCTGATAACGTGGTGGCTAAGCAATATGGCTCTGTAAAAGGGTATTGGGGGTATAGAACGGCAGACAGCTTTGAGTTTGTGGGTAAAGGAATTGCTGACTTAATTTTGGCTAAAAACAATATTATGGCAGCCTTTAAAGCAGAGTCGACCTATAACTACCAGCCCGTTGTTGGCTTTTCTGACTACACGGCTTTTTTTATATCTTCTAAAGAAAAACCTAGAGTTACTAAACAATACTTTTTAGATAAGCGCATAGGTTTGCTTGATTATCCGACCAGCCGATCAGGGCATATTTTACCAAAGCAAACGTTTAAAGAGTTGGATATTAATTTAGCCAATTTGAAAATCACTTATGCTAGCTCTCATAACGAATTACGTGATTTACTCGCTAATGGAAAAGTAGATATTATTGCTTCGTTTTGGAAAGAGAGCGACGAAAAACGTTTTTCAAAAAACTATATTACGCCATTGAGTAATAATATTTCTGGAACAAGATGGTATTTAAAAATGCAGCAAAACAACACTGATTTATTATGCGCAGTGCAGGAAAATTTGCTTGATATGTCTAAAGATCAAAGTTTGCATTACTATCAAAACGTCCAGCCATTTTGGCGCTGTGGCGCCAGCTCAGTAGGCTTAAAAGAGGAGGTTGGTGATGAGTAAGTATAAGCAATTACTTGTTATTATAAGTTTGTTTTTTATTTTGTCGTCTGTCTTTTATATTTCTGTAACTCAAAAAAGCCAGCAAGTAGCTAAACAAAAAATTACGCAGATAGAAAGGCAAATAGCACTCGACTTACCCTTACTCGATTTATCGAATGAGCTGCTAAAGCATTCAGGTAATAAAGATGCAGTTAACAGCTACATTAAAACTTTAAACAGCTACATTAATTCGAACGAGCTCAAAGTTGTTGCTATTGCACCAAAAAACGAGATGGTAACACCTGTAAACTCACACCAAATAATACGTAGTTTGAGCACTAATAATGGGTTCGTATTAGTTGTATTTAACGTCCAACAAGCCCACTTTACATTGAGCCATTTTATTTACTATTTTATATTTTTAGTATTAAGTGTATTGATTAGTTTTTGGGTGAAATTTGCGTTTATTAAACAGAGCAATAAGCAGTTTAATAATGCACAGCATCAATCAATTGAAGAGCCTACGCCGCTGATACTTATTGTTGACCTTAACGATAAAACATTATCAAGTAGTTGTAATACAGAACAAAAAATGTGTTTAGCCAATAAGCCATTGTGCTTTTATTTAGCACTTGTAGAGTATTGTACAAATAACGATGATGTAGCGCTTAGTCATAATAAAGATGTGCCAGAGGAGCTGCTAGAGCTTGCTAACAAGTATTTTTATAGGTTGGTCGAACTCGGCCATACGGTTAGAAAAAGGCCTAACTTTAATAATAGCCTAGAAAAAACCCTGAGCGAAGTACGTGCTGCATTAGATGAAGTACTCAGTGAGTATCCTGAAGAAAAAGAGTTATATTATCCACCTAAAGCATACGGGGAGGGTTCTCGCTCTCGTCTGCATAGTTATGGGCTGGCAAATATTAAAAAGGGCAGTATTGAAATAATAGGAAAGTAACAAGGTTACTTTCCTATTATTAGAGGCTATTTAGGAGTAAATTCAGCCGTTTTAAGAGGGCTGTTTTTTGATATAAAATCTTGAAGTGCTTGGGCATCTGTTTCGTCTGTACTAACAAAGCCTTTTTTATTTGTAAGCGCAGGATAGCCATCACCGCCTGATGCGTTATAGCTATTTAAGCTCATACGGTAAGTTTTATTTTTGTTCAAAGGTTGGCCGTTAATAACAACATTAACTAACTGATTATTTTTACGCTCAAACGATAGTTTATGGTATTGCAAGTAAGCGCCAGCATCCGGTGGGAAGCTCGTTACTGTATTTAAATAGTCCCATAAATCACTGCCTTGCCAATCCATGTAAGTAATACGATTTTTAAAAGGATGTACTTTTAAAATATCTTTATAGCTCACTTCACCAGCCTCTATTGAGCTGCGAATACCACCACCACTTATTAGTCCAAAGTCTGCACCCACTACATCCATTTGAGCTTGAATAATTACGCGTGCAAGATTTGTTTGTTGGTAGCGAACTTTGTTTCTGTCACCTTCTAAGCGAGCATCTACTTCACCAATGGTACCTTCAATTTGTTTAGCGCCTTTAGCTTGGTATACCGCTAAATAAGATTCAAGTTTTGAGTCTGGTTTAATGTACTCGTTTGCTAATACTTCTTTAGTTGAGCCATCAGCTTGTACTTTATCTACATACAAATTAACTGGCATCAGTTTGTAGTCTAGTAACGTTAATTTTCCGTTTTCAAGCTTAAACTCAGCTTTACCAACATATTTACCCCATTCATGGGCTTGCATAATGTAAGTACCGTTTTGTTGGTCTGGTTTACAGGCAAGACCTGGTTTAAAGCTATCGTCATTTACATTTGTATCGCTCATGCATACAGGTTCTTGAGAGTGGCCACCAATGATCATATCTAGCGTGTTTGCAGGAAGTGAGCGAGCAAGTGTTATATCACCGGGTGCGTTAATACCAAAGCTAGCATCAACATAATGACCCATATGAGTCAGGGCGATTGTAATGTCAGGGTTGTACTTAGCTTTTATTTCTTTCGCTAGTTTTGCTGTAACGTCAACAGGGTCTTTAAACTCTAAGTGCCCAATATACTGAGGATTACCAATTTTAGCTGTGTCGGTTGTTGTTAAACCAATAACAGCAATAGTTAATCCATTCTTTTTGAATATTTTATAGCTATCAAACGCGTGTTCGCCTGACTCTTTTTCAAATATATTGGCTGATAGAAAAGGAAAGTTCACCCATTTTTGCTGTTGCTTCAATACATCAATAGGGTTGTCGAATTCGTGATTACCCAATGCCATTGCATCGTAACCAATCAGCGACATACCTTTAAAGTCAGGCTCTGCTTTTTGTAAGTCTGACTCAGGAATACCTGTATTTATATCACCACCAGAGAGTAGTAATACTGCATGACCTTGCTTTTGAGCTTTATTGCGTAAAGAGTCAATTAACGTTTTGCGAGCGGCCATACCGTATTCGCCTTTTTCGTTTTGCCAAAAACGCCCGTGGTTATCATTAGTATGAAGAACAGTTAAATATTTAGTCGGGGTAGCGCTAAACACGGATTCAGGAGCAGGAGATGTGCATCCGAGTACACTAAAAATAACCGAAAATAAAATAATTATACGCATAAAATACCTATGGATTAAGGTCTACTTAATTTATCAGGCAGCTAGTTTAAACTAGTTCCATGCTAAAAAAACGTACTTATTTACATTTTATTTGGAAGGGGCTGTTAATTGGTTTGTGGCAGCACGTTCACGACGCTTCAACTCCGTATTCGCATACTCTCGCTTGTGGTGATTAGTACCTATCATCCAGGTTAAAAAGCTTGCTGGCAGTTTTGTATAGGGTTCGCCTTTGTGTAAACCAAAGTCGCAAATTGCATGTTTAGTGTGTGACATTATAAGATCCTGTTGTTTTGTGTTTTTTAAAGGTAACAAAAAGTAGCCATACTCTTAAGATGATTTAATTTTAAATAATTAGATTTATATAGCTAAAAAGAATATAAGTAATGGTATATGTAATTAATTTGTTATCAACACGGTCTAATTTGTATCAACTCGCACTTTAGAATCGATTTTGATCGCCTATGGCATTAATGTGTTAACGCATTAACAATTATCTAAAAATATAACAACAGGAATACAACATGAAAAAACTTTTACTTGGCTCAGTACTCGCCGCAGCAAGCTTTACAAGTGCTGCCACTATTGTCGAAATGAACACGAGCCAAGGTGTCATAGAAATTAACTTGTTTGATCAACAAACACCTAAAACAGTTGCAAATTTTTTAAGTTACGTTCAAGACGATTCATATAACGAAACAGTAATTCACCGCTCTGTTAGTAACTTTGTTATTCAAGGGGGAGGATTTACATTTTCTGACTCGCTAGATGCGATTACCACAAAGCCTGCTGTAGAAAATGAGCCTGTTTTTTCTAATGTTAAGGGCACCATTGCGATGGCTAAACTATCGGGTGATGCTAATAGCGCAACAAGCCAGTGGTTTTTTAATATTACAGACAATAGTGCAGCACTTGATACGCAAAACGGTGGCTTTACTGTGTTTGGACAAATTACTGCAGCAAGCCAATCAACGTTAGATAAAATTGCAGCATTAGTACACTGTGGTGAAACACCCGTTGTTGGTATTACTGCTGAACAATGTGCAAGCACTGATGTAACAATTAGCAGTGCTAATTTAGTGACTATTCAAAACGTGGCGGTAATGGATGATGATCCTAATTCAGCCGCAGGTCTTACTGTTACTGAAAATACGCTAATTGATTCTGACACATCAACAGATTCAGGTAGTGGTTCTGGCGGCGGATTAATTTGGCTTTTAGGTGCTTTTTTACTTGTGGTTCCTCGTTTAAAACGTGCTAAATAATTAAAATTAATGGTAATGTGGATGGCGTAAACCAGCCGCCCACATTATTATTAAACTTTGCTATTTAAAGTAACACTCGCCAAACCATCGCAAGCCAAATTGAAAACACACAAACACAACCTAGTAAAAACACTTTAAAACGTGCTCGTACGTTATTTTCACCTAAATGAATAACACTATGCACAATACGTGTTGCTACAAATAAACAGGCCAGTATAGCCACAAGTGTACTGGCGCTATTTAGCTGTAGTGCAAGTAAACACCCCGCGTAAAAAAGCACAGGTATTTCAAACTGATTTGAAAAGTTTCTATCTGCAACCCTAATAGTGTCGCCAGCCTTATCTAATTGCATTGTTTTAAAATCGCTTAAATCTAATTGTTTGTTTTTAGCTGCTGCAAAGCGCCTTTTACCCATAATGAGCATGACAACCAGTGAAAGCGTAACTTGTGCAAACATGGCAAGTATGATGATTTTTTCCATTGTTTTTCCTTATTATTATTTAGAGTTTGTGTATCTTTTGATATTGAATGATTTTTAATCTCGAAAGTTGGCAGACTCGCAACTAATAGCCGATTATGAAGACATTTTTCACAATGTGTTACACAAAATAGCGTTATTTTGTAGAAAGTTATTAATTGAAAATGTTAGTTTAGCTTAACTATATTGCTTTGAATTGGCGCATGCTATTTTGCGCAATACTTTTTAATGGAAAACAAAAATGAAAAAGATTATTGGTTTTAGTGCTATCGCACTTGCAGTTTTAAGTGGTTGTTCAAATACAGCTTCGGTTTCTGTGGCGCCTCCGGCCTCTTTATTATCAGACACGTTAGTTGTAAGTCCTAACGATAACCGCGAATATAAAACACTTAAATTAGCAAACGATATTGAAGTTATTTTAGTGTCTGATCCTGGTGCTGAAAAGTCAGCAGCGGCACTAAGTGTAGGTGTAGGTTTACTACACGACCCGATGTCGCAACAGGGTATGGCGCATTATTTAGAACACATGCTGTTTTTAGGCACTGATCGTTACCCAGATACAAAAGGGTATTCTGATTTTATGACCAAAAATGGTGGCGCGCACAATGCGTATACTTGGCTCGATATTACTAATTACATGTTTAAAATTAATAACGACGCGTTTGATGAAGGGCTAGACCGTTTTGCCGACTTTTTTAAGGCACCTAAGTTATACCCTGAATACACAGACAAAGAAAAAAATGCAGTAAACGCAGAGTGGTCAATGCGTCGCGAAATGGACTTTTTTGGTCAATTTAAACTAGCGCGTAAAATGATGGGCGATCACCCAGCTAATCGCTTTTTAATTGGTAACCTAGAAACACTTGGTGACAAAGAAAATAGTTCTCTTCACAAAGAAACGGTTGATTTTTATAATAAATATTATTCTTCAAATGTCATGAAAGTAGCGCTTATTTCTAATTTACCTATTGCTGAAATGGAGCAAAAAGCACAAAAATACTTTGCTGATATAAAAAATAAAAACATAGAAAAACCAACAGTAACTGCAAAGCTTGATTTTGATAACGCTGGCGGTAAACGCGTGTTTTATGCACCAAATGAAGATGTAAAACAGCTACAACTTGATTTCACCATTGCTAATAATAATAGCGAGTTCGCGCTTAAACCAAACCGATTTGTAGCGTATTTACTAAGTAATGAAATGCCGGGCAGCCCAGCGCAACTGCTTCGTGACAAAGGGTGGGTATCTCAGTTGTCAGCTTCAGCTGCACCAAATCAATATGGTAATTACGGGTCATTAAACGTAAACGCAGAGCTTACAGATGAAGGCATGAAAAATCGTGACGAAATAGTTGCGACTATTATGCAGTACATCGATTTAATTAAAAAAGAGGGCGTTGATAGCAAGTACTTCAACGAAATTCGTACATCACTAAATAACCAGTTTAAGTTTTTAGAAAAAGGTGATGAGTTTAATTATGTAAGTTCACTTACGCAAAGCATGCAAGACTATCCGTTAAATCACGCTATTAATGCACCTTACTATTATGCAAAATTTGACGCTGATGCTGTAAATAAAGTACTTGAGCAGTTAAATGCCGATACTCTTCGTATTTGGTATGTATCGCAACAAGAAGAGACTGACTCGCAACTACACTTTTACGACGGCAAATACCGCATTAGTGATATTAGCGATGATGAAATTGCCAGCTGGAAAAAACCAAGCGAATTTAAGTTAGCACTACCAACTGTAAACAATTTATTGCCTGAAAATTTTGCAATAAAAACTCAAGCATTTAAAGAGCAAAAACACCCTGAGCTTGCTTACGATAAAAATGGTGTAAAAGTATGGCGCCAAGCAAGTCAAAAATTTGCAGAGCAGCCAAAAGGGCTTGTTGAAGTTTATATAAATACTCAACCCGGTTTGAACGATATAAAGGCAGAAGTACTTTATTCTGTTTGGGCTGATTTATACAATATTCAACAAAGTCAGTTAAGTACCGAAGCAGCAATCGCTGGTATGAGTGTAAGCCTTGCGCCGAGTAATGGTCTTGTTTTATCTATGAGTGGTTTTACAGATAAACAAGATGTATTGCTTAAACAAGCTTTAACCGGATTAAAAGCCGATGAAACAGCACAAGCATTTAGCCAAGCAGTTGATCGCTTTAAACGTAATTTACTAAACCAACAAAAACAGTTTCCGTATGCACAAGCATTTGGCGAGTATTCAAAACTAACGCGTACAGGTGGTTTTGATACAGACGCGCTTATTAAAGCCGCTGACTCAGTGAGTGTTGCCGACTTAGCACAATTAAAAACAGCTACGTTTGCACAAAACGATTTACGCGTATTTAGTTACGGTAACTACAATCAGCAAGATATAGACGCGATTGCAGACGAATTAAGTGCAACATTACCAAGCAACCATAAACGCAGTGAATTTGCGCGAAGCAAAGCATGGTTGCCACAACCGGGCGAAACGCTGGTACTGCAAAAAGATATAGATGTAGCTGATGTAGCGGTGGTTGATATGACCGTTCACCCTGTTGCGGGTTACAAACAAAAAGCAGAAGCGGCTGTATTACAAAGCCACTTTAGAACAGTTGCGTTTGATAAAATGCGTACTGAGGAGCAGCTTGCATACGCAGTAGGTGCATTAGCTCGCCCAATCGAGGATTACTCAGCAATTGGTTTGTATATTCAAACACCGGTTAAAGGTCCTAAAGAAATACAAGCTCGTTTTGATAAGTTTAAAAAAGAATACGCAGTTGAACTTGATAACATGAGCGAAGAGACTTTTGAGCAGCTTAAAAATTCAACCCTAGTATCGCTTAAAGAGCAGCCTAAAAACTTAAGTGACGAAATGAGCCCACTTATAAACGATTGGTACCGTGAAAATTTTACCTTTGATTCTAAGCAAAAGCTGATTGATGAAGTTGAAAAAGTAACGCTTGCAGATATAAAAGACTACTACAAGCAAACAATGCTTAATCCTAATGCGGCACGTTTAAATGTGCAATTACGTGGTACTAAGTTTATAGAAAGTGACTTTGCCGATTTACCAAATCAAACTAAAATCACAACGCTTGATGCCTATTACAATGGTATTAAACTACAAAAATAAGCTTTATTTATACAGCTAAAAATAAACCCCAATGTATTGCTACATTGGGGTTTTTATTTAAGTAAATTTAAGCCATTATTAAAAAGCCTATAACAGCTAATGCCGCAGCAATTAGCGTGTAAGGCAATTGTGTAACGGCATGGCTCATTAAATTACAACCAGAGCCTTGCGCTGCGAGTACGGTTGAATCTGAGTAAAAACACGCTTGGCTACCAAAAGAAGAAGCCGATAATAGCGCACCAATGACCAGTGGTATGTTTGCATCAACCGCATTTGCCAGTGGCATAACAATCGGAATTGATACAGCAAAAATACCCCAGCTCGACCCTGTTGCAAACGCTAAAATAGCCATTGAAATAAATACCACGGCTGGTAAATATGCAGCAGTCATATAAGGGCTTAAGCTGCCAATAACAAACTGAGGTAAACCAATTAAGTCGCATACATCTTTAAATATAAACGCCGCTATAACAGTACCAATCGCGGGGATCATACTTTTAAAGCCATCAAGCATGCGCTCAATCATTTCACTTACGCTCATTAATTTTTGTAGTGCATAAAATGGGAGAGTGACCGCCATTGTTGCTAATAAGCCTTTGTATACGTCAATTTCAAAGTAAACAGTAAATGCAACCAGTAAAATAATCGGCACCAAAAAGTTACGTAATTTACCTTTAGGATCAGCGTCTTCAAAGTTTTCTTCAGCTGCTTTTACTGCGTATTCATCTGCCGTTTGAACGTTATTGTATTGAGCTGGATCGACTTGAGCTTGCTCAATTTGCGCCATTTGTTCTGCTTTTTTCATTGGACCAATCGCAGGAATAACACCCAACACAACAAGTAAAACAACAAGCACTGCAAACCACGCGTAAAACATGTACGGAATAGCTTGAATATAAACAGCAATACCTTTGCCTTCTTCAGCAATACCGTTATCTACCAATAAGCCACTAAAAAATACCGCCCAGGTAGATAAAGGGACAAGCACACAAATTGGTGCCGCAGTTGAGTCAACAACGTAAGCAAGCATTTCGCGGCTAACTTTAAATTTATCGGTAATGCGTTTCATGGTTTCACCCACGGTAAGCGCATTTAAGTAGTCATCAATAAAAATAACCACACCTAAACAAAAGGTCATGAACAACGATGAACGCTTACCTTTGGTGTACTTAAGAGCTAACTTGCCAAAAGCCGATGCGCCACCTGTACGCACTAATAGTGCGATAAGTGCGCCAAAACCACCACATACAAGTATTAGCCAGCCGATGGTTTCGTCTGTCATCACTTTTAGCGATGTACTCGCAAAGTTAGTAAGTACCTGTGCAGGGTCGGCTATAACTAAACCAACTAAAGCACCAATAAGTAAAGATAAAATAGGGCGGCGTAATACAACAGCCAATACAACCACCACTAACGGTGGTAGTAAACTCAACGCAGAAGGTTCAAGCATTTAAGTATTCACAAAATTAAAAGCATGCATCAAAATTAAATTAATTTTCAAGCTGCTTATACAAAAACAAAGAAGATGATAAGTTTGTTGTTAAATCATTTTCCAAGTCACTGCTTTTGTACGCGTGGGAGGAACACATAAACAGTTATGTTAAATAGCGGCTTAAGTGAAACGCGTTGGCTTTGGCGCCAGACGGTGCAAGGAGTGCAAACCGCTATTGTTGTGCCTGTAAAAACATCGGCGCAAAAGTAATCCGCTTTTTAATTTCAGTCAACAAAAATTTACATGTTTGATAAAATTTTATTAGAGGCGGTTTAATAGAGTGCTTTGTAGCGCTAATTCCTTGATGTAAAGAGATGCCATTCATCAACTTAAAAAATTATTGAAGAAGCAGCAAAAAGTAAGATTCGACGGTAATTGATGATAAAACCGCCGTAATTATATTTTCACTTAATGATTAAAGTCTTGCTTGTTCTATTTGTTTTGCAACATTTAGGTTTATATTTAGCCATGTTGCTTCAAGCGTTGAAACTAAACCGTCGTATCCATCATCATCGATAGGGACCAATTGCGAAAAGTTATGAATACTTATAAGACGTCGGCCTGTTTCAGGGTGTGTGTAATATAAACGCCAAAGCCCTGAAATATCAGCGTTACCTTCCATGTCGCCATTAAAGTGGTGAATTTCGTATTCAAGCTCATAAAACGTTTGTTGATCGAGTTCAGTAATGACCGGTAAGCCCTTTATTACCATCCAATTTGGCATAGTATTAAAAAGAGTTTGCTGGGCTGTTGCAGTGAGCATTACATCCGGCGATTCGCCCCACAGGTTGTAATTTGCGGCATGAATTTGGTTGCTATCTATTTTCATAGCAATACCTAAATTATTTAAAGCACCTCTAAGTACAACTGTTTGTATTCTTAATTGTGCGTCTGTGTCTGTCACATTTCGAGACGAGGCGCCAATAGGCTGCTCAAACTGGTAATACTGTGTCGCAGTTTGTATTGATGAACTACAACCTGCCAATAGTAATAATAAACTTGCAGTTAAAAATAACGATTTCATTATTGCTTCCTTGGTTTTGGATCTGCTGGTAATGATTTATCAAAAATTAGCATATTAGGTTGCTCGTTTAATCCGCGAGTTAGAGGCTGTAGGCCCTCGCTTAAACGTTTAAACTCTTTTAATGTTTGCTGTATTTGATGATGAAGTTCAGAACCTGCTTGGTAACTGGCCATGGTTTTATCAAATTGGCGCATAGTTACTTCAAACTGCTCCATACTTTTTGTCATCTTTTCGAAATTACGATTAAAGTCGCCTGGTAAGTTTTGTGTATCTTTTTGGCTTAGTAACTCTCGCGTTTCATTAGCAAGCGCTCGGTAATCGGTAAATGTGGCTTGCATTTGTTCTAAGCTATCTTCAACTTTTAAGTTATTTACTTTATTAAGTACGTCAGATACTTGGTCTGCTAATACGGTTATGCCGCTAGAAATACTCGGAAAAACATCATACTGCACAAGTTTACCTAGGTGTGCTTGCGGTGCATCGGGGTATATATCAAAATCAACGTACACTGCACCCGTTAATAAATTACCAGGCTTTAACGAGGCGCGCATACCACTTTCAATCCAGCCTTTTAAACTACCTTGCCAATACTCTTTAGCTGAGGCACTGTCGTGATACAAGCGTCCGTATTCTACTTTTATAAGTACTGGAACCGCCGTATTATGGTTTCTAAAGTGGGCAGGTTTACCGTCAATAATTACATTGGCAGGGGTTTCAACAACAGTACCTACACGCATACCTCTATATTCGACAGGAGCACCTGTGCGTAGTCCTCGAACTGATTGTTCAAATTCAATGAGGTAGTAATCAAAATCGTAAAAGCGCTCTTCTAGCGCTTCTTTATAGCTTTGGCTTAATGAAAAGCTATGCCCATCTTGTGCTATTTCACCCGGGGCCTGTTGTTCAGGTAAGCCAACCGAAATACCGCCTTTTAAAAGTTTACTTAAAGAGCCCGTATTAATATTGATGCCATCGGCAGATAGGTCAATTTCAATCCCTGCGTTCACCCAAAAAATAGAGTTCATGGTGATGAGATTTTGATAAGGTTCTTTAATAAATACGCCGTACTTCATTGCTTGGTTTTCCCAATCAAAAGTGGCGGTTTCTATTTGACCTATTTTGTAATTTTTGAAAAATATACCGGTACTCACATCAAGCACTTCAGCGTTGTAACTCATTAATTTGAAACGGCCACCTTTCACATCTTTACCAATGAGGGCGGGTTCGTCTTGTAATTTAAAACGCTCTTTTAGCTCTTTACTTTCACCGGGTGAAAACTCTAAATATACACCAGACAATAGCGTGCTCATTCCGCTAATACCCGTTTCATCAATGCGTGGTTTTACGACCCAAATTTTGGCATCATCAGTTAATAAGTTATTGTAGTTTTTGTCTATTTGCGCACGGGCAATAACGCTGTCTTGGGTGTCTGATAGTCGAACATGATCAATTTGACCTATTTTTACACTGCGCACTTTTATTTCAGTTTTACCTGCAATAATGCCCTCAGCTTGTGGCATTTCGATAAAAATTGTAGGGCCTTTATTAGCTTGGTATTGGTATAACATCCACATGCCCACTAACAGCGCAATTGCCGGAATGATCCAGATAGCGGAAATTTTCGGTTCTTTTGTTATTTCGGCAGTTTCGGTCATGCTTTGTTCTCTGATTTTTTGTTTTTAGGGGAATCCCACAACAAGCGTGGGTCAAAGGCATGGGCAGCCATCATTTGGCATATTACCATAACTGTAAAAAATACAATGCCTAATCCTGGTGTTACTGACATTAAATTACCCAGTTGAACTAAGGCAACTAAAATAGCAACCACGAATACATCTATCATCGACCATTTTCCAATAAACTCAGTCAGTTGATAAATTCGGGTGTAACTTTTTGTATGTCTATTGGCAGGCCTCGTTACCATAAAGCATAAAAAGCTCAATACAAAAGCTTTAGCAAGTGGCACCACAACGCTGGCTAAAAATATAATAGCGGCAATAGGGTAGGAGCCACTTTTCCAAAGTGTAATTACGCCACCAATTAAAGTTGAAGGGGATTCATCCCCAAGACTAGTGGTATGCATAATAGGCAAAACATTAGCTGGAATATAACAAACAACAGAGGTAATTAGCCAAGCTGCTGCTTTTTGTACGCTGTAAGGGTTTCTGACATGTGTTTTAGTATGGCAACGCTGGCATACATTACCTGTACAAAGTTGATGGCACACATGGCAAGCTTTAATATTTTCATCTATTGCACGTTTAGCATGCTCTGCGCCTTCGAGTACTTTTACAGGCTTTATTTGAGCCCATAAGCGTGGGCGATTTAAGTGAACAAGCGCGGCTATGTATAAAATAACAAACCCCACATAAGCCCAAAAACTCGTGCCAAAGCTAATATCAGCCAGCGACATGATTTTAACCATACTAACAAGTACGCCAATTAAAAATATTTCCGACATAATCCAGGGCTCTAACGCAAGGGTGAACTTTAGTAGTCGCCTTGCTATGCCCTCTGGTAATGTTTTTAAAAGCCCAAGATGCAAAGGAATTAAAATAAGAAGCAAACCCATAGGCAGAGCAATAATGCTCAAATCGATAAATAAGCCAAGCAGTTCACTATCGTAATTAAATAAAATCCGAGCCGCGTCGGGCAGAGTAATAGTTTGAGTAATACCACTACTGCTAAAAGAAATAAAAGGGTAAAACATACTGCTCAGCAGCATTAATAGTGCGCTAAAGCTTAGTGCAACTATACGACTATCGTGATTAACATCGGCTTCGCAAAGTTTATGGTGGCAATGTGGGCATATCGCCATTTGTTTTGCGATTATGCGAGGTATATCTATGATCAGATCGCAGCAGGGGCATACAGTTTGCAATTTAATACCAAGCAAGAAGAATATTTCTTCAATTTTGCTATATTTAATACATTAATACAACGCGTTCTGCTATCAAGCTGTTCGTTATATAAAGGAAGCATGTGAAATATTATTTTTACTATATATTAATGTGGCTCTTTATTTGCTCGCAAAATGCTGTGGCTATTAATAAAGAGCGAGAGGTAATCATCGCTGCGAGCGCATCAATTCACCCCTATGTTTTTGTAAAAACGGACTCGGGTATACACCTAAATTTAATAAAAGCCGCGTTAAATGCCAATGGATTTGCTAATATTAATGTGCAATATATGTCGAATAAACGCGCTGAGCATCAATTACATAATAAAGGAGTAGATATACTTTTAAATTATGCTGGAGGAATTAGTGCGGGTATTTATCCAAGTAAAACGGTACTTAGTTATGAAAATGTGGCCATTACACTCAAGCGAAATAAATATAACATCGATAAAATAGAAGGCATGTTTAATAAAAACGTTCTTGCTTTTCAAAATGCAACGGCATATCTGCCTCCTATATTTAAAAGGAATGTTAAACACTTTAGCTCATATCAAGAGGTTATTAATCAAAAAGCGCAGGTAGATAAGCTGTTAAAAGGTTGGGTTGATGTAATTGTGTTAGATAAGCGTATTTTTTACTATTACTACAATCAACATAAATCCCCCGAAGCTGTGCAAATTTACACTTTATTTCCAAAAGCAGATCGACCTGCTTATTTTAACAACTTCTCTTTAGCTACTGAGTTTGATATTGGTTTGGCGCTCATCAAGCAAAATGGTACTTATAAAAGGATTGTTGATGAAGGCCAAACCCAAACCCATTCATCAATCAAATAAAGCCACTGTTTGACGTGTAAGCGCTATTAGCTCACCCGACTGCGACCATATACAGCCATCCTCTAAACCGTAACCATCTTTTGAATGATGAGTAATTGCTTCAAAGCCAAGCCATTCTCCAGGTGTTAAGTTTGGCTCTTGCACAAATTCTAAATACCACGACATGCTACTTGCAGGAGCGGGTTGTTTAAACATTTGTAAAAGTGTTGGCGGCCATGCATCGGTAAGTGCAATCACATGGGCTTCAGTTATTTGTTCGGGCGTATGTTTAAAGCGCATCCAGCCACCTAAATGAGAAGTTTCTGCACTACTAAATGGCATAGCACCTTGTTGGGGGCATAAATCAACATGTTGGAAAAATTCAGGCATCTGACCTTTTATAAAAGGTAACGTGTGGCGCTCATCTACTGGCTTTAAACCCAAAGACTTCGAAACAGGCACATTAATACCCGACTCTCTACTTTTAGCAAAACACGCTTGTACAATTACGCACACTTGTTCATTTTGAATCGCTTTGGCGAGTACCTGTGTACTGCTTTTACCTTGGCGCAGTATTTCAACAGACAATGAAAAAGAGGTATCGGCAAGTAATGGCCCTACAAAATTAGTACTGAGTGAAAGTAAGCGACGATCATCCGTTACCTTGCCTCTGATTGCTTGATATAACAGCGCAGCCGAAAGCCCACCAAAAGCAGTTCTGCCCTGACACCAGTTTTCTGGGAATTGCATTGTGCTAGTTGATTGTTCGGTATTGTCTGAATTTCCAATTTTTGAAGCTTGCTGAAGTAATTGTTCAAAATGCATAGAAGATATCCTTTTATAGTGCGATTTAATAAATTTATAACACAATCAAACTAGTCAGACCAGTAATTAAAAGCGACTCCAGCGGTGTAAAAATCATCATTCCTTACAATTATTAGGGTTATTTTGTAAATAAATCATAAAAAATGAATTTTTTTTCATTTTTACAGTTGAAATAAGTTTGGCGCATCCCTATTTACTATGTCATCGAACGTATTAACGAATATTGAAGTTGGAGAAGTTTCATGGGTAAAATTATTGGAATCGATTTAGGTACTACAAACTCTTGTGTTGCAGTACTTGATGGTGGCAAAGCACGTGTTATTGAAAACGCGGAAGGCGATCGCACAACCCCGTCTATTATTGCTTACACGCAAGACGGCGAAACATTAGTAGGTCAATCTGCTAAGCGTCAAGCGGTTACTAACCCGACAAACACATTATTTGCAATTAAGCGTTTAATTGGTCGTCGTTTTGAAGACGAAGAAGTACAACGCGATATCGGCATCATGCCGTTTAAAATTGTTAAAGCTGATAACGGCGATGCATGGGTAGAAGCGGGCGGCGAAAAACGCGCTGCACCACAAATTTCTGCTGAAGTACTGAAAAAAATGAAGAAAACAGCTGAAGACTTCTTAGGTGAAGAAGTAACTGAAGCCGTAATCACAGTACCTGCATACTTTAATGATTCACAACGTCAAGCTACGAAAGATGCTGGTCGTATTGCGGGTCTTGAAGTTAAACGTATTATCAATGAGCCAACTGCTGCGGCACTTGCTTACGGTATGGATAAAAACCGTGGCGAAAACGTAGTTGCAGTATATGACTTAGGTGGCGGTACTTTCGATTTATCAATCATTGAAATTGATGAAGTTGAAGGCGAGCACACTTTTGAAGTACTTGCTACAAACGGCGACACTCACTTAGGTGGTGAAGATTTCGATAACCGCGTAATCAACTACTTAGTAGCTGAATTCAAGAAAGATCAAGGCTTAGACCTTAAAAATGATCCGCTTGCAATGCAACGTGTTAAAGAAGCTGCTGAAAAAGCAAAAATTGAACTTTCATCTGCACAGTCTACAGAAGTAAACCTTCCGTATGTAACCGCTGATGCATCTGGTCCTAAGCACATGAACGTGAAACTAACACGTGCTAAGCTTGAGTCACTAGTTGAAGATTTAGTAACTAAAACAATTGAGCCACTTAAACGTGCACTTGCTGATGCTGATTTATCAGTAAGCGACATCAACGACATTATTCTTGTTGGTGGTCAAACACGTATGCCTTTAGTACAAAAAATCGTTGCAGAGTTCTTCGGTAAAGAACCTCGTAAAGATGTTAACCCTGATGAAGCAGTAGCCGTAGGCGCAGCGATTCAAGGTGGTGTACTTGCTGGTGACGTTAAAGATGTACTATTACTAGACGTTTCTCCATTATCTCTAGGTATTGAGACAATGGGTTCAGTAATGACTGCATTGATTGAGAAAAACACGACGATTCCTACTAAGAAATCGCAAACGTTCTCAACAGCTGAAGATAATCAATCTGCTGTAACAATTCATGTACTTCAAGGCGAGCGTAAACGTTCAAGCGACAATAAATCTCTAGGTCAATTTAACCTAGAAGGTATTCGTCCAGCACAACGTGGTACACCACAAATCGAAGTAACATTTGATGTTGATGCCGATGGTATCTTACATGTATCTGCGAAAGATAAAGATACAGGTAAAGAGCAAAAGATTACGATTCAAGCATCTTCAGGCTTAAGCGATGACGAAATTGAAGCGATGGTTCGTGATGCAGAAGCACATGCTGAAGACGATAAAAAGTTTGAAGAACTTGTAGCTGCTCGTAACCAAGCTGACGCTTTAGTTCACGGTACACGTAAGCAAATTGAAGAAGCTGGCGATGCATTACCAAACGAAGACAAAGAAGCAATTGAAGCTGCTGTTGTAGATTTAGAAGCTGCAATTAAGAGCGACAATAAAGAAGAGATTGAAGCTAAAACTCAAGCTCTTGCTGAAAAGTCTCAAAAACTAATGGAAATTGCTCAAGCGAAAGCACAGCAAGGTTCAGCAGACGCTGGCGAACAACAGTCAACTAAGCAAGACGACGACGTTGTTGATGCAGAGTTCGAAGAAGTGAAAGACGACAAGTAATTGTTGCTACCGCTTCTCGCTAGCCAAAAACACTTAACTCAGTTAGGTGTTTAGGTTAGGATGAACAATTGAGGCGCGCGAGCAATAGCTTGTCGCGCCTTTTGCATGTATTCAAGGTTTAAAAATTCAATGATAAATCGATGCGATTTATCGATTTATCCTGCAGCTTACGCTGTAAACAGAAAAGAGTAGTGTGATAGATATGTCAAAACGCGATTATTACGAAGTCCTCGGCGTAAGCAAAGATGCGAGTGAGCGAGACATAAAAAAAGCGTATAAACGCTTAGCGATGAAATATCATCCAGATCGTACCGCAGGCGATAAAGATCTCGAAATAAAATTTAAAGAAGTTAAAGAAGCGTACGAAATTTTAACCGACGATCAAAAACGTCAAATGTATGACCAACATGGTCACGCAGCCTTTGAACAAGGTGG
Source organism: Pseudoalteromonas sp. NZS100_1 (assembly GCF_015864285.1). Lineage (NCBI taxonomy): Bacteria > Pseudomonadati > Pseudomonadota > Gammaproteobacteria > Alteromonadales > Pseudoalteromonadaceae > Pseudoalteromonas > Pseudoalteromonas sp. NZS100_1. The sequence goes on along the minus strand of NZ_JADYXN010000011.1, from coordinate 37,292 downwards.
TGGCGGTGGTCACGGTGGTTTTGGTGGCGGACATGGCGACTTTGGTGATGTATTTGGCGATGTATTTGGCGATATTTTTGGTGGCGGCGGTGGTCGACGTCAATCTCGTCAACAACGTGGATCTGATTTACGTTACAACATGGACTTAAGCTTAGAAGAAGCTGTTCGTGGTAAAGAAGTTGAAATTAAAGTACCTACATGGGTTGGTTGTGAGCCATGTGATGGCAGTGGTGCTAAAGCGGGTTCTAAGCCTAAAACATGTACTACATGTCATGGTGCTGGCCAGGTGCAAATGCGCCAAGGTTTCTTTGCTGTTCAGCAAACGTGTCCAACGTGTCAGGGACAAGGTCAAATTATTTCAGACCCTTGTAACAGTTGTCATGGACAAGGCCGCGTAGAAAAAACTAAAACGCTTTCAGTTAAAATTCCAGCTGGCGTTGATACAGGCGACCGTATTCGCTTAACGGGTGAAGGCGAAGCCGGAATGCATGGCGCGCCGTCGGGCGACTTGTACGTGCAAGTATCGGTTCGTGAACATGAAATATTTGTACGTGAAGCGAATAATTTATATTGTGAAGTACCAATTAGCTTTACTACAGCAGGCCTTGGTGGCGAAATTCAGGTGCCAACACTTGATGGTCGTGCAAAACTTAAAATACCGTCTGAAACTCAAACGGGCAAAATGTTCCGTATGCGTGGCAAAGGTGTTAAGTCTGTACGCAGTGGTGCCCAAGGCGATCTAATTTGTAAAGTGGTAATCGAAACGCCAGTTAATCTTAACGAGCGTCAACGTGAACTACTTCAAGAGTTAGATGAAAGCATGGGCACAGACAGCTCTAAAAACCGTCCTAAAGAGCAAGGCTTTTTTGACGGTGTTAAAAAGTTTTTTGATGATTTAACTAAATAAATTTAAATTATTATGAACAAAAAACGACGCTTTTAGCGTCGTTTTTTTTGCTTTAAACTTAATTTTTGTTACTGTGAATAAAAAAGATGAAACAGCATGACACCAGCAATAGATCTACTTAAAAAGCAAAAAAAAACCTTTGAAGTACTCAGTTATGAGCACGATAAGAATAATAGTCACTACGGGCTTGAAGCCGTTGAAAAGTTAAATTTAGACAGTGCACAAGTATTTAAAACCTTAGTACTTGAAACACATGAAGGGCAACTGATTGTTGCTGTTACGCCTGTATCTCAACAAGTTAATTTAAAACAGTTAGCTAAACTATGTGGTGCTAAAAAAGTAATTATGGCTGCCCCACAAAAAGTACAAGTTAGTACCGGTTATATTTTAGGAGGGGTGAGTCCGCTTGGACAAAAAAAACGTCTAGCTACGTTTATTCATAGCAGTGCTTCTCTCTTTGACACTATTTATGTGAGCGCCGGAAAAAGAGGCTTAGAAATAGCACTCTCGCCAACTGATTTAGCCTTATTGACCAATGCAAAATTTGGCGATTTATAAATTTTATTTTTATAATTATCTTCTATACCAAAAATTAATTTAAGTTAGGCTATTTGCTCAATCCCCTATTTATAACTACATTGGGAGTATCTTTATACCGTTAATATTTAATACCAAACGGTATTACACTTTTTGTATACGGCTGTTTGTATGAACCTTTTAGATGTAGATTATTTTGCGATACTAGTGGCTGCACTGTCTTCTTTTATGCTTGGCGGTATATGGTATTCAAAAGCTCTCTTTAAAAATGCATGGCTAGAAAGTATTGGCTTAACTGATCTGGATTTACAATCGGCTAATCCTAAGTTGATATTTGGCGGCAGCTTTTTCTTAGTGTTTATAGCGGCTTTAATGCTGTCTCTTTTTTTAGGTAAAGACGCAAGCTTAGGTGAAAGTATAGGGACTGGCTTTATTATTGGCTTTTTTTGGATTGGCAGTTCATTAGGATTGAGTTATATATTTGAGCAACGCCCTCTAAAGCTTTTTTTAATTAACGGGGGGTACCATATTTTACAATTTTCGTTAATGGGGCTCATTTTAGGGATATGGCCGTAAGATTTAAATAATCAGCAAATCCAAATTTGATCCTTATCTACGAGTAGAGTAGTTTTATATAATCCCATTTATACAATTTGGTAAAGAAACTAATGAGAATATTAGTTGTTGATGATATGCCACTCATGCGACACGTATTAATTAATATGCTTAGAAAACTAGAGTATAGCAATATCGTTGAAGCAACTGATGGATTGCAAGCTTTGGTATTTCTGCGTAATCAACATTTCGATTTGGTTATTACTGACCTTCATATGCCAAAAATGGATGGCGTTAGTTTACTTACTAACATTCGAAAAGATAAAGAACTCGCTGATATTCCCGTTTTAATGGTTACTTGTGAAGACAGTACAGATAAAGTTAAGCAAGTTATTGCAGCTAAGGTATCAGGGTTTATAGTCAAACCTTTTAATATGAATGTATTGTCATCTCAATTAAACCGCTTCTTTTTTAAAGATTAGGATGTGTTTATTTTATAAAGGTTATATGTAATGGGGCTTTATAGATTAAGTCTGCCGTATCTAAATTCTAAGTCAGAGGTGGTAACCTTTACCCATCTAAACTGATATAATTGCTAATTACTCTTTATATAATACCGCAGGACGTAATGGCAAAACCCAACAAAAAAGGCCCTACTAAAACGGTTGATATTTTTTGCTCTGCTTGTAAAGCCTCTTTATTTAAATATCGAAAAGGGGGAAAAGGAACATTAATTAAGTGCTTTAAAGAGCGTATTAGCCAAGACTTTACAACAGAGGCTTGTATTTGCCCTAACTGTAGCCGGCCATTTGCCCGAGAAGCGATTATTCGCGGTGCGCCGGCCTATAAAATAATTGGCGGCAAAGTAACCTTTAAATAAGGTATATGAAGTAATACTAAACCGCAATAATACTTAATTAAGCGAATAAGTATAAAGCCTTGTGCATGCGGACATATGGCCTTGTTAGAATTTACCATATTGATAGAATCGCCCGGTTTGCTGTTTCAATGAATGAAAAAATACCCTCCCCATGGATCGGGCCAGTTTATTGGGTTATTTAAAAATGGATAAAGGATAGTTTCGTGATAGCACTCTTATTTGACATCATAGGCATGACAGGTACTTTTTTAGTAGTTGGTTCATTTTTTTTACTGCAGCTAGGTAAAACATCTCCAGCTAGCTTAACGTATAATATGATGAATTTAACAGGGGCAATTTTACTGTTAATTAGCCTTTGTTATAACTTTAATTTAGCGAGCTTTGTAATCGAGATATTTTGGATTGCAGCGTCGTTAATTGGCTTATATAAATATGTTAAAAATAGATCAACATTAGCTACAAATTAATTTTTTTTTAATTTAATGCTAAACAGATCGCTGTAAACATAGTTGTTTACGGCGATTTTTGTTTTTAAACACTTTAAAACTGTTGTTAACAAAAAGTTTATATCTCTGCTAGAGATTAGCCGTTACACTAGCGCCCTAAAATTTTCTTGGCTATTTTTTGCGAGTTCTTCATGTTTTCTTTTTCTAAAAAAATCATTACTGTTTGTGTGTTACTCGTACTTATATTAGTTGTTACGTTTTGGCTTGGTCGCTCTCATGATGTTGAGCAAGCAACCTACCAGGCTGAGCGCCAAGTTACGCAATTAAATAACTATATTGATACTGAGCTTGCTCGTTTTTCTGCTATTCCCCAATTACTTACCTATAACTCGTTAATGATAGACTTTGTAGATGCGCAGCCACAGCACTATAACGCTATTAATAACTACCTTGCTGATATTCAACAAGCCAGCGGTGCCTCGGATATTTTTGTTCTAAATACTCAAGGCGAAGTTATTGCCAGTAGTAATTGGCAAGCAGATTATACTTTTTTAGGTAGCAACTTTGCGTTTAGACCTTATTTCAAACGTGCATTTGCAGGCGAAAAAGTAGCGTACTTTGCATTAGGCATGCGCTCTAAAGAGCGTGGTATTTACTTTTCACAAGCAGTATATCGCGACAATAAAGCCATTGGTGTTGTTGTGTTAAAAGTGAATGTAAGTAAATTTGAGGATGACAGAGAGCTTCTAAATACTTCAAAGGGTAGTCACTTTTTTTTGCAGCTTGCAGATGAGGTAATTGCAATGTCAGATATGCAAACGTGGCGATTAAACAGCTTCACTGAACTTGATATAACTATGCGCAGAGATATTAAATCTCGTCGGGCTTATTTAGATCATCAGCCTTTGTATATAAAGCAGTTTCAATTTTCTAATGAAGGTATTAAACATTTAAAAATAGATAAAAAACTTTACGTAATGTCGCAAAGACCTTTACGATATTTTAATGCCACAATGAACGTACTCGTTGATATAACAAAAGTTAATTCAGCTCAACTGCCTCGCTTATTTTGGGTATTTATTATCTGTAGCTTAGTTATTATTATTAGTTATATTTTATTAACTCGGTTTGCGGGCTATAAAAAGCTGGTGTACTCCAGACATAGCCTTGAACTTGAAGTCCTTGAGCGCACTCAGGCTTTGGAAAAAGTACAAACGGCTTTAGTGCAGTCTGCAAAGCTTGCGACAATAGGACAGCTAAGTGCAGGAATCAACCACGAAATAAACCAGCCGCTCAGTGCTATTAATACTTATTTAGCTTCGGCAAAGCGTTTATTAGCTAAAGGAAATACTTCAGCACTTGGTGAAAGCTTAGTAGTGATTGAGGGATTAGTTAATCGAGTGCACCAAATTGTAGGTCAGTTAAAGCATTTTAGTAAACCTTCAAAAATGCAGCTCAGACCTTACCCTCTTGCAGGGCTTGTTAATAACGCATTAATGATTTCTAGCGCGCAGTTAAAGCAAGATAACGTACAAGTAGAGCCACCTCAGTTTGATGAAACAGTCGTTGTGTGGGTCGATTCGCTTAAATTTGAACAAGTACTCGTTAATTTAATTACTAATGCTAGCCAAGCTATGAATGGCGCAATTATTCGTAACTTAAGTTTTCAGCTGGAGTGTTTTGAAGAGCGAGTAAAACTGTCGATTTTAGATACTGGCTCTGGTATTGAGCAACATGCATTTGGTAATTTATTTGAACCTTTTTATAGTACTAAATCAAGTAAAGGTTTAGGCCTTGGTTTATCTATATCAAAACAAATAATAGATTCGTTTAATGGTTGTTTGAGCGCGCACAATCGAGTTGAAGGCGGGGCTGAATTTATAATTAGCCTCTCTAACAGGCAGGAAAATAAAGATGATTGATAGCTCCCCATGTAATCACATAATAGTCATTGATGATGAAGCAATGATCAGAGACTCTTTAAAGCAATTGCTCACTCTCGAAGGATACACCGTTGAGTGCTTTAATGACGCAAGCACCGCTCTTAGCAAACTCAATAGGCGCTTTGCTGGAGTTGTGCTGAGCGATATAAATATGCCGAACATGGATGGCCTAACGCTTTTAGAGCAAATAACGGCTTTTGATAGTGAGCTCCCTGTAATATTTTTAACTGGTTACGCTGATGTATCGATAGCAGTTAAAGCGATGCAATTAGGTGCGTATGATTTATTTGAAAAACCAGTTAACGAACATCTTCTTGATTGCATAGCACGAGCGTGCGACAAACGAAACCTTGTTATGGAGAACCGCGCATTAAAAGTGGCTGTACAGAAAACCTCAGCCCCAGGTGTACGCATACTAGGTGACACACCTAAAATGCAACACATGATGCACTTATTAAACACAATTATAGATACCCCAACCGATGTAATGATTGAAGGTGAAACTGGCACAGGTAAAGAACTTGTAGCGCGGTATCTACACGATCAGAGTAATCGCTCTAGCTGTAATTTTGTTGCTATTAATTGTGGCGCAGTACCAGAGCAGTTAATAGAAAGCGAATTGTTTGGTGCAGCAAGTGGTGCATATACAGGGGCTACTCAAAGTCGAAAAGGTAAGTTTGAATATGCACAAGGTGGTACGGTCTTTTTAGATGAAATAGAAAGCACTCCAATGGCACTGCAAGTTAAGTTATTACGCGTATTAGAAGAGCGAAAAGTAACACCTGTAGGCGATAACAAAGCAATTGATTTAAACATCAGAATTGTTGCAGCTACAAAAGTAGACTTACTTGCGTTAGTTGAAAAGGGTGATTTTAGAGCTGATTTATACTACAGACTTAGTTTGGTTAACGTTAATATTCCGCCATTACGAGAGCGAAAAGCTGACATATTACTTTTGTTTAAACACTTTAGCTCTATTGCTGCAACTCGCTATCATAAGCCGCCGGCGGCAGTAAATTACGAAATACAACAGCGGTTAGTTGCCTATGACTGGCCGGGCAATGTGAGAGAGCTAAGAAATCAAGCAGAGCGAGCTGTATTACTTGGTGCCGAACTTGCCTTTGCTGAAGTTAAAACACAACAATTAGGTGGCTTATCTCCCGATTTAAGCTTATCTGAAAAAGTCTCTTTTTATGAGCAGTCACTTATTGAGTACGCGCTTGAGCAAAACCACGGCAGTATTAAAAACACCATGGAAACACTGCAAATTGCTCGTAAAACACTTTACGATAAAATGAGTAAATACAATCTTAATAGAGATATGTTTACTGACTAAATGTGTGGGTTTGGTGACAGGACCTACTTTCTTATGTGTGGTAATTCACACGTTTTTATTTAAATCAAACGATTTGTTTTAGTAAGTTATTGAAATAGATTGCTTTTATACACTTGGCAGTAAAGTTGCCCTATTAGCGCTACAACAAGTAGATTCTAATAATTAGGGCACACGATGACAAAAACTACACACACCTGTATTTTATTTCTATCCTATGGTTGCTTAGCTACATTTTCACACACATCTTTTGCTGCAGAGTACGCTGTATACGGTAAAGCTGAAGTACAAATTGCCAGTACTGATACGGGCATAATGCGTTATGCCGAAGAGGGTACTCAAATTGAAGCGCCATACTCGCGTATTGGTATTAAGGGCGATCATAAACTTAACGAATATTTAAGTGCTGTTTTTAAATATGAGGTACAAGTTAAAGGTTTTGAAGAAGATGATACGCAAGAGCCTTTTACTGCACGTAATACTTATTTAGGTTTAAAAGGCGCGTTTGGTGAAGTTGTTGTAGGTCGTAACGACACTCGTTTTAAATATTCTGAAGGTAAACTCGATAACTTTAACGAAACTCAAGCCGATATGGCACAGGTTATAGCAGGCCAAGACCGCCTCGGTGATACTATAACTTACACCTCAAACTATTGGCATAATACGCAGTTTTCGTTTACTTATGCGCCAAAAGATGACAATAAAGACGATAAAGCAGGCTTTGCTGCTACGCTTATTTATGGTGATCGTAATTTAAAAAGTACTTCATATTACTTATCGTTAAGCCATGTTGATTCACTTAATAATATTACTGCAAGTAGAATTGCCGGTGTTTATAAGTTCGAACAATTACAACTTGGTGCGCTGTACCAGCATTCAGAATCAGTAGATGGCAGTAAGTCGGGCAATGGTTACGTATTAAGTGCCAGTTATACACTTGATAAGTGGGTGCCAAAAATTCAATTTGCTAAAGATGACTCAACTCTTCGTCAAGCATCTGAGGCAACGCAATGGAGCACAGGCCTTGATTATGTATTTGATAAGCAAACTACAGCTTATCTTTTATATACCGATCTTAATTTAGAAGAACAAGACGACAGCAGTGTTGCTCTTGGCCTTAAATATAAATTTTAGGAAAAGTAATGACTCAACAAATTTTAAAAAACAATTCTCCTAAAAAACAGAGTATGCAATGGTTTTGGCTATTACTGGGCCCAAGCGTTATGTTGCTTACCTGTCTAGTAAACCCACCTGAGGGTATGTCGGTTGCTGCATTTAAAACAGCAGGCTTAGCATTTTGGATGGCATCGTGGTGGGTAAGTGAAGTAGTGCCAATTCCAGCAACAGCTTTGCTCCCTTTGGTAATATCACCACTTGCTGATATAGAAGCTATAAAAAGTGTGGCTGCACCGTATGCGCACCCACTAATATTTTTATTTTTAGGCGGATTTTTAATCTCTATCGCTATGGAGCGATGGGGGTTACATAAACGTATAGCGCTTAGCACCATGTTATATGCGGGTAAAAAGCCAAGTTTGCAAATTTTAGCAATGATGCTTGTAACTGCATTTTTGTCGATGTGGATGTCTAATACCGCAACAGCCGTAATGATGCTACCTATTGCACTTTCAATTACCAATTTGGTTAAGCAATCAGACCCAAGTAATGAAGGGTTTGGCAAAGCATTGCTACTATCAATTGCTTATGGTGCAAGCATTGGTGGTATTGCTACTTTAATTGGTACACCGCCTAATGCATTAATGGCTGCATACCTATCTGACAGTTACCAAATTGAAATAGGCTTTGCTCAGTGGATGATTGTAGGCGTACCACTGTCTTTAAGTATGCTTATTATTAGTTGGGTTTGGCTTACCAAATTTGCGTATAAAGTAGATGCTAATGTTAAAAACGATCAAAAAATTGATACAAAAGCGGTGTTTTCAACGCAGCTAAAAAACCTAGGTATAATGCAACGCGCCGAAAAAGGCGTGTTATTTGTGTTTGTTTTAGCAGCACTGTGTTGGATATTTAGACCTATACTTGGCGACATAACAGGGCTTAAAATTTCTGATACGGGTATTGCGATTGCCGCCGCATTATTACTATTTGTTTTGCCTGCAAACAAAGGCAGTGACGAACGTATTCTTGATTGGGAAAGCGCAGCTAAAGTGCCGTGGGGCGTTTTATTATTATTTGGTGGCGGGCTTACACTTGCATCTCAAATTAAGTCATCAGGGCTTGCTGAATTTATTGCTCACCTAATTGAAGGCGCTAGTGCCATTCCACTTGTTATGAGTGTACTTGTTGTAGTGGCATTAATTACATTTTTAACTGAGATCACGAGTAATACAGCGACTGCAGCTGGCTTTCTTCCTTTGTTAGGACCCGTTGCAGAGTCTATAACAGGTTCGCCTTTGGTTTGGGTTATTCCTGCAGCTATAGCGTGTAGTTGTGCGTTTATGATGCCGGTAGCGACACCACCAAACGCTATTGTGTTTGGCTCAGGGCAAATTCAAATGCGCGACATGATAAGAGCCGGCTTTGTGCTAAATATTGTCGCCATTGTATTAATTACGCTAGTGACAATGACTATCGCAGCGCAAGTATTTGGCTTTTAAAGCTATACTAAATTAGTTCCAACCAGTAGCTTTGTTTATATTTACAGTTTTAAACAAAGCTACTCTTTATACTTATTTATATTGCTCAAGAAGCTCTTTTTTAGATAATTAGTGTTATTGCTCGAAAAACAGAACAAGGTTATAGTCTGCGGTAACTTTAAAAATCGAGTAATCTATTTTGAGCACCGACACATCACAGGCAATGCCTTTAATTCCCCAATTTGATGAATTGCAAAAAAGCTTTCTCGAAACACCTTATTTGCCAATTGATAAACGTCTCGTTTTATTAAAAAAACTCCGTGTACGTATTGTTGAACTTGAGCAAGAGCTAGTGGATGCTGCTTCAAAAGACTTTGGTTACAGAACCGCTTTCGATACTCTACTTGGCGATATATTGCCTACGGTTCAAACACTCGCGCACATTATCAAAAAGCTGCCAAAATGGGCAAAGCCAAGTAATCGCTCTGTAGGTTTAAGCTTGTGGCCTTCAAAAGTAAGTGTTAATTACCAACCTAAAGGTGTGGTTGGTATTATTGCACCGTGGAATTACCCGATTCAGTTAGCGTTAGTACCTGTGCTTACCGCCATAGCTGCCGGTAATAGAGTGATGCTCAAATTAAGCGAGTTTACACCTCACACAAACGTCGTTATCGAAAAAATATTTAAAGACGACATGCAAACGCATTGCAAAATAATACAAGGCGGTAGCGACGTAGCCGCGCAGTTTTCATCACTGCCATTTGCTCATTTATTATTTACGGGGTCATCGGCCGTTGGTAAATTAGTAATGGCTTCAGCGAGCCGTAATTTAACACCAGTAACGCTCGAACTCGGTGGTAAATCGCCAGTTATTATTATGCAAAATGCCGATATTAAAAAAGCGGCGCAAGCTTTACTGTTTGGAAAAATGGCCAACGCAGGGCAAATATGCGTTGCTCCCGACTACGTATTTGTACCCAAAGAGCTTGAGCATCAGTTGGTTCAGCAATTATGCGAGCTTTATAAAAAGCACTTTAAAGACGGTGTTGAAGGTAAAAACTTAACTTCTATTATTAGCGATGCACACTATAAACGTTTAGCAACCTATTTAGAGCAAGCCCAAGAGCTTGGCGCAAACATTATTAAGCCACTTGAGCAAAACCAGCAAGATGAGCAAAAACATCGTATGGGGCTGCACTTAGTGACTCAAGTTACTGACGAAATGCAGCTTATGCAAGATGAGCTATTTGGCCCAATACTACCAATAATGAGTTATGACAAGCTCGACAGCGCAATTGACTATATTAAAGCCCATCACCACCCGTTAGCGCTTTATATTTTAGGGCAAGATAAGCACGCTCAAGAATATATTATGAAGCAAACAATCAGTGGCACTGTGGCGATAAACGATACGTTAGTGCAAGTAACTGCTGACGATGCCCCTTTCGGTGGTGTAGGGCATTCAGGAATGGGGCATTATCATGGCATAGAAGGGTTTTTAACGTTTAGCCATGCTAAAAACACGTTAGTATCGGGCTCGTTTAATCCTCGTATTGTTATGCTGCTAAAACAAAGCAAACTTCTTATTAAGCTACTAAAGTGGCTTTACATAAAATAAGAGTATGTTGATTTTGTAAAGTTGAATAGATTTTTAACTTGCTAAATCAAGATATTAAAAAGGCTGAATTACGTTATGTAATTCAGCCTTTTTAGATTAGTTTCAAACTAAGGTCTTAAACTCTTAAACTTTAAAATAAGACTTTAAAATAAGACTTTAAAATAAGACTTTAAAATAAGCGACCTTCGCCAGCATAAGTACCCACTTGTATTTTTGCATAAATGGCATCGGCCTTTTCTTTAGCTTCTTCAATTTCTTTAGGCAGCATTTTACGCTCATCAAGTTTGCGGCTATGACTCGCTTGCATATTGCCGTTGTACTCAGCGATAGTATTCCAAATGTATGACTTTTCTAAATCTTTTGGCATACCTAGCCCTTCAAAATACATGAGGGCTAAATTGAATTGTGCTAAAGAGTAATTGTTTGCAGCTGCTTTTTCGTACCAGTTGCGTGCCACTTCATAATCTCGCGTAACGCCCACGCCATTAGAATACATTACACCTAAATTAAACTGAGCCGCAGGCAGGTTTTTATTGGCTGCTTTTTCAAATAAGGTAACAGCCATTTGGTGATCAAGCTTTACGCCTTTACCTTCGTCGTATAAAACAGCTAACGCAAACATTGAATCCGGGTGGTTCTTTTTAACGCCTTGTTGATAAAGCGCAGCTGCTTTGCGGTAATCGCGTGTTACACCGTATCCACCTTCGTATAATTTAGCTAGTTCGTAAATTCCTGGTGCAAAACCTTTATCGGCAAGGTATTGAAATTCTTTTAGGGCGACTGCAAATTCACCTTCGTTAGCTGCTCTTATGCCATCTTCTAATGTTGCATGAGCGAAAGGGCTGACAAGTAAAACGCCAGCAAGAACGAGTGCTTTCAAATTAAACTGTGACATATTAATGTCTCCAATTAGTAATAGTTACGATAGGTTTTAGGGCCAGTATATCTTGCCGCGATTAAATAGCGCCTAAATAGAACAAGTTTTAATCCCGAAAGGTAAACAGACTTTAGTTAAATGCTAAATTATTAAATTTTTGCACTATTTGCGCATTTTAAACGTTTAATACTCAATGCATTTAAGTAGAGACTAAATCGGTTATTATAAATAGATGCAAAAAAGGGTGTCTACTGTTATGTTTTACGCCAGCTTTAGCGCAAACGCAAGGCGATACCTTATCAGATCGTGCGTATAAAATGTAAATAATAGCGCGGTGGACTTTTAAGGTAAGTAAACGAGTTTAAGAGGTGTAAGATACAGATTTTATAGAAAATTTAAAGAAATAAAAAAAGCCCGTTAGGGCTTTTTTGAGTCATATTAACCGTCACTAATATGAGCAATGTAGCAAGTAAATGTGATATTTGATGTTATTACTTGGGTCGAGTAAGTAATAACACGAAGCGGCACGCTCTTCTTTTAATGTGTCAGCATCCTTGCTGAATATTCTTCCGTAGGCACTGAGGTCGTTACACTGTGTTTGTGCGAACGATTATCAGTTAGATCTAAATGCAAGTCAATACTTAAATGATAATTATTATCAAATGAGTTTTGAGCTTTGCCACAATCTAAATAATAGAGAAGGTTATGCTTAATAATTTCAAAGCAAAAAAACTAAAACAGATATGCCTTGCTGTAAGTATGTTGTTTTTATGTAGTTGTTCGGCATCTTTTACTTACAATAATTTGAGTTGGCTTTCATCGTTTTGGGTTGACGATTATGTTGATTTAAATAAAAAGCAAAATACACAGCTAAAAAACATAATTACAACAACACAAAATTGGCACCGAACTACCCAGTTACCCGCCTACAGACAAGACATACAAAATATAAAAGTATTGTTTAACCAAACATTGGAGGCTAAACAATTAAAAACACAGGTTGTGCTTGCAAAACAACATTGGCAGAACCTACTTGGGTACGCAAAACTGCCTTTAGCTGAGCTTGGAGCAACCTTATCAAGTGAGCAAAGAGGTGAGCTTTTAGACAACATCCAAATAAAAATTAACGACGAACGCGAAGAGTTTAACGAACAAACCCCGCTTGAGCGAAAAAGTGAGCGTTTGGAAGAGCAATTTGAATACTACGAGCAGTGGATAGGCAAGCTTAATAAACAACAAAAAGCGCTGATTAAATCTACTAATGAGCAACATCAAGATGCAGGAGCGCTGTGGTTAGAGTACAAGCAAAACCGTTTGAATGCAGCCAAACAGGTATTCAAAAATGCTGAAATTACAAAAAAAGAATTTATAAATCAGTTAAGTACGGTTATTGAAGAGCGCGAACTTTATATGAGCGACGCACTATTGAAAAGCAATGAAGCAAACTTAAATTTATATATAAATTTACTCTACGAATTAAACCTAACTCTAAATGATAAACAACGCCAAAGCGTTAATGATCAATTTGATGAGTTAATTGAGACCTTAAACGATATAATAGAAAACTAAATTGTGCGTGAATTATTAAGTTTTAAATTAGCTGTTTAGGCTGATTTGTTTTTAAACGCAAAAAATGCTTTTTAAAGGGCAATATATGGTTACAGATTTGAAAAGTATCTTAAACACTTGGTATCTCAATAGGGACAACCAAGAATGGGTTTTAGCTACTTTGTACAAAATTGAAGGCTCTAGCTACAGAAAACTAGGGGCTATGATGCTTATTTCGAGCCTAGGCGAGCGCTTGGGGATGCTTTCGGGAGGCTGTTTAGAAGCTGACATACAGCGCCACGCTAAACAAGTAATGAGTACTTTAACCAGTAAAACCATTAGTTATGATGCCACCGATGAAGACGATTTAACATTTCAACTTGGCATTGGTTGTGGGGGTATAGTACATATTTTACTGCAGCCTATTCATAAGGCTAATGACTATTTACAGTTAGAGCTTGTATCTAAAGCACTTAATGAGAATAAACCAGGGCGATATCTTCAACAAGTAAGCCCCATTTTGCCAGCCGGTAGTGGTGTATTTACGCAAAATGATGAGTTGCATGGTTTATCAATGAACCGCAAAGCGCAGTTGGTAGAATTACAAGGCGCTACGTGCTTGCAAACCTCTATTTATCCACCGCCCCATCTATTAATAGTAGGTGGTGGCGCTGATGCAGTTCCGGTTTATACATTTGCCAAACAACTTGGTTGGAGTGTAACTGTATGGGATACACGTGCTGCCAATGCAAAAAGGCAATATTTTAAAAATGCTGATGCTATTTTGCGCTTCACACCGAGTGAGTTAAAAGAATATTGCATAACTAATAAAGTAGATGCTGCTATTTTAATGGCTCACAGCGTTGAACTTGACGCCAGTACGTTGGCTCAATTTAAAGATGTTCCTTTTAAATACATAGGGTTATTGGGTCCTAAGCACAGACGTGAACAAGTTTTAGAGCACGCAAATACGCGAGTATCACAAATTAAGGCTCCTGTTTTTGGGCCTGTCGGTTTAAATTTAGGCGGCGACTCGCCAGAGAGTATTGCACTATCGCTGATCAGTGAAATACATGCAGTGCTGTGTGAAAAAAATGCCCAATCGCTAAGCCATTGGGGGCAAGAGGCGTGCTAATTGCAAAAGTTGTTTTAGCCGCAGGTCAATCATCTCGCTTTAACGGCTGTAAATTAACGGCTGATATCGGGTTTGGCAAAACAATGATTGAGCATGCAGTAAATACACTTCAAGCACTTGATGACACACCTGTATATGTAGTTACCGGGGCATGGCATAAAGAAGTATCACAAGCACTGGCAGGTTATAAAAACATAGAGCTCATTGAGAACAAGCAATGGAGCCAAGGTTTAGGTAATTCAATCGCGATAGCTTCTCAAACAGTGTTTAAAAATAAGTCCTTTGATGGGATTTTATTTATGCTTGCGGATCAGGTTGAGCTAAAAGTAGCGCACTTAAGTGAGCTAGTTACTGGTTTTACACGTAATCCATCGCGCTGGTGCGCAAACTATGGCGAGCGTTTAGGTGTACCCGCTATATTCCCAGCGGTTGATTTATCTCAGCTTGCAAGCTTAACTTCAGATAGAGGTGCACAGCAATTACTGCGCTCCAGCAGTGAAGTAGTCAATACAATTAGTTTACGTAGTGCGAGTTTAGACATAGATACTCAAAAGCAGCTAAGTAATTTTATAGCTAAAAATGAGTGAAAAAGTATTAGTAGGGCAAAATAAGTTTTAGCTGCGCTAACGCTTTAGTGCAGTGGTTATGGTATTTAGCTGTTAATGTAGCTGATGCGGTAACTATATGTGTTATGGATTAGTAGTTACAACAATCTTAACTGTTATAACTCGTGTTTAAATTAAATAATTTAAACACGAGTTATAAAGCTTAATCAAGGGGCAAGCTATGGTGACGTTTACAATTAATGGCAAGGTGGTTGAATCACACGCAAGTGAAGATACACCATTGTTATGGGTTATTCGTGATGAAATTGGATTAAAAGGTACGAAGTTTGGTTGCGGTATTGCAATGTGTGGTGCGTGTACGGTGCATTTAGATGGGCAAGCAACTCGCTCATGTGTTTTACCAATTGGCGCAATTGCAGGAAAAAACATTACCACAATTGAAGGACTTAATAACGAACACCCACTTCAAAAAGCATGGGTTGAAGAGCAAGTACCACAGTGCGGTTACTGTCAATCGGGGCAAATAATGCAAGCTGCTACATTACTAGCAGCTAATCCAAGTCCTTCAGATGAAGAAATAGTAAGCCATATGAATGGTAACTATTGTCGCTGTATGGCTTATAAACGTATTAAAACTGCTATTCAACGCGCTGCAGATGAGTCACAAAGTGTAGTAAATATATTTGATCCAAATGCACAAGACGCTTAACTGGAGCCGATAATGAAAAAATTATTTCAAAAAAATAGCGAAACCGTTAATTTAAATCGTCGCTCGTTTATGATTGGCACTGCTAGCGCAGGTTTAGTCATGGCGTTTGCCCCTGCGTTATTTTCGGGTTCGGTCAGTGCAAAAGAATCAATTGCGCAACAGGCTTTTTCACCCACTATTTGGTGGACTATGAGCACCGACGGCGCCGTAGAAGTGAGTATTGCCAAAGCTGAAATGGGTCAACATATCGGTACTGCACTTGCGCGCATTGTAGCTGATGAACTTGAATGTGATTGGGATAAAGTATCAATTACCTACGTAGATACCCATGAAAAATGGGGCTTTATGGTAACGGGTGGTTCGTGGTCTGTATTTCAAAGCTTTAAGCCATTATCTCAAGCCGGTGCTGCGGGTCGAATTGCATTAATAGAAGCTGGAGCTAAAATGCTCGGCGTGCCTGCAGATAAATGTCGTGCTGAAAAGGGCTATATTATTGCAGGCGAAAAATCGGTTAGTTACGCTGACATAGTTAAAAAAGGCGAGTTTAATCGTACATTTACCAGCGATGAAGTTGCAAACCTGCCACTCAAATCTGCTAATAAACGTCATTTAACTGGGCTTAAACAAGACTTTAAAGCGCTTGATATACCAGCCAAAACAAATGGCACCGCAGTATACGGAATAGATGTAGAAGTTGAAGGCATGCTGTACGCGCGACCAGTTATTCCACCAACACGCTATGGCAGTACAGTAACAAACGTTGACGATAGTGCAGCAAAAGCTATTAAAGGTTACAAAGGCTATGAAATTTTAAATGACCCTAGTAACACAGTGCAAGGCTGGGTTGTTGTATTAGCTGATAGTTACCCAAGTGCCATTAAAGCAGTAGATGCTTTAAAGGTGAGTTACAAAAAGGGTGAGTCGGCAAATATATCTGAAGCTGATATTCAAAAAGAAGGTAAGCGATTATGCGAGCAACGCGAATCGGGTACTTTGTTTGTTGATCAAGGCGATATAAAGAAAACCCAAGCAGACGCCAGTGAGTCGTTAGAATCAATGTATACCACAGCGACAGCGAGTCATTATCAGCTAGAGCCATTAAATGCGGTTGCAGAATTTAAAGACGGAAATTGGATTATTCATACAGGTAACCAGTGGCAGTCACTTACGTTACCTGCGCTTGCTAAAGCACTCGAAATAGAACAAAACAAAGTAATTATTCGTCCTTATTATTTAGGTGGTGGTTTTGGTCGTCGATTATTTGGTGACTGGACTGTACCTGCAGCTCTAACCGCAAAAGCAGTAGGTAAACCAGTAAAGCTGGTATTTACACGAGCAGACGATAGTTTATTCGATCAATCTCGTTCTGCATCTGCTGCAAAAATGACAGCGTCGTTTGATAAAAACGGTACTTTTACTGGTTTAGAGCATGCATTTGCTGCAGGTTGGCCTACTAAAGCAATGGCACCAGGGTTTTTATCACCGGGTGTTGATGGCAAAGGTAAATTTGATGCATTTTCGGCATCAGGCGCTGATCATTGGTACAGCATGAGCAGTCATCGTGCACGCGCTATTAATAACGAAGTTGCACAAAGCACCTTTACTCCAGGTTGGTTACGTTCAGTAGGGCCAGGTTGGATTGCATGGAGTCTTGAGTCGTTTATTGATGAAATTGCCCATAAGCAAGGCAAAGATCCAGTTCAATTTAGAATTGAAATGTTAGACGGCAAAGGCAAGCAAGCAGGTAAAGCACCTGAGAGCGTTGGTGGAGCACTGCGCTTACGTAATGTGCTTAAAACGGTGTCTGACAAAGTAGCTTCTGTAAAATTAGCTAAAGATGAGGGCATTGGTTTTTCTGTAAGTTCAGGGCAAGAACGTACTATGCCAGCATGGCTTGCAACCGCAGCGCATGTTCATGTTAACCGTGATAGTGGTAAAATAACGCTGAAAAAGCTCTATGTTGTTGTAGATGCTGGCTTAATAGTTCACCCAGATGGCGCACTGGCGCAAATTGAAGGGTCGTTACTATGGGGCAGCAGCCTTGCATTGCATGAATCAAATACGTATAAAGATGGACAGGTATCAGCGACTAACTTTAATACTTATTTACCGCTAAGAATGCAAGATGTGCCAGATATTGACATTGAATTTTTACAAAGCGATGAGTTTCCAGTTGGTTTAGGCGAACCTGGCGTTATAGGGGTTGCTCCTGCGATTGGTAATGCTGTATTTAATGCAGTAGGCGTACGTTTACGTGACCTACCAATGAAGCCAAGCGAACTTAAAAAAGGCTTAGAAGCGTAAAACAAAAATAACTAAAGGGGTATGCTTTATGCTGCTCCTTTAAGTTATTAAATATATTTATGTAATTATTATTTATGTATCAATAAGTAGCGTTGTTTATACTAATTCGCTTAATTAAATGATTAAGTATTATTGCAAATTGGTATTAGGTTGTTATTACTTGTTGATATTAGTTAAGGTTTATTTATGCTAATCGACCCAACAGGGCGAGAGTTTAGTTACTTACGTTTGTCTATTACTGATGTATGTAATTTTAAGTGTGTTTATTGTTTACCAGATGGTTATCAGGGCGGGCCAGACCGTGGTTTTCTCACAATTGATGAAATTAGCAACACGCTTAAAGCGTTTGCACACCATGGTATCGAAAAAGTAAGGATCACTGGCGGAGAGCCAACTCTTAGAAAAGATTTTATAGATGTTGTTCGCGCGGCAAAAGATGTCGCGGGCATAAAAAAAATTGCAATGACTACCAATGGTTTTTCTCTTCATAAGAATATTCATGACTGGGTAGATGCAGGCTTAAACGCCATTAATGTAAGCATTGATAGTTTAGATTCACGTATGTTTAACACCATTACTGGGCATGACAAATTTACCTCAGTAATGAAAGGCATTGATACTGCGCTTGAAACGGGTATTGATTCGGTAAAAATAAACAGCGTGCTGATGAAGCAATACAACGCAAAAGAGTTTGATACGTTTTTAAATTGGGTTAAGCATCGGCCCGTTACTATTCGCTTTATTGAGTTGATGCAAACAAACGATAACAAAGCCTTTTTTGATGCTAACCATGTCTCTGGTCAAGTGTTAAAAGCTCAGTTATTACAAACGGGTTGGCAGCAAGTTGCGCGTAGTGCATCAGCAGGCCCTGCGCAAGAGTTTGCACATCCTGATTATCAAGGCAGAATTGGTTTGATCATGCCTTACAGTAATGACTTTTGTAGTACCTGTAATAGGCTAAGGGTTACAGCAAAAGGTAATCTGCATTTATGTTTGTTTTCTGAAGAGGGTATTTCGCTAAGAGAATATATGAATGATAATTCCAATAGTGAATTAATGGCATTGCTATCGCGTTATATTAAAACTAAAAAACCAACTCATCTTTTACATCAAGGTAATACAGGCATTACGACTAATCTATCTATGCTAGGTGGCTAGCTTTTGAAACTACCTAGCAAAGTTAAAGTACCAAACGTGTTCCTAAAATGTGTAACATTATCCCTAAAATACCAACAAAATGGTGTGTTTACATGGTTTTAGAGCAACAAGGCTTGTTAAATTGTATTTTCACGTTAAACTTAATTTTTATTTTTTGTTAAGTGATTTGAATGGATATCGCAGCTCTTAATAGCACTAAATCATTAAGAAAGGACGTCCTCAGAGGAATGTGCCTTTGTTTTGGTTTTTTATCGGCTGGGTTTGCGGGGTTTAATTTAACCGTAAATAACTTTCCACTGCTTGGCTATATCGAAATCTGTTTTTCCATTTATTGTATATTTACTTATATTTCACTTACACGTTGTCCACTACAGTTTTGGCAATCCGTTGTGATGTGTGCACTTGTAACGTCCATAATTATTTTAGCTACAGCTTTAGCATCTCCTCGTAACGGTGTATTTGTATGGTCGTTTGCATTACCTATTTTGTACTACCTGTTGTTAGGTAAGCAATATGGTGTAATTTTCTCTGCAACTTTATTAGTTACCCAAGTGTTTATTTTAGGGAGTAAGCCTACTCTTCCACCCTTTGAGACTTTTAACTTATCCCTTAATCTATTCTGTGCTTATTTAAGTATTTGGGCTATTTCTCACGTTTTTGAAGGGAGTCGTTCACATTTTTCAAGGCGACTTAAAAATTTAGCATTACTTGACCCACTAACGGGTGCAGGTAATCGCCTTTCAATGAACCACTACTTTGAAGTAGAACTACAAGATAAGTCACAGTTATATTTGTTTCTACTCGATTTAGACTTTTTTAAGCAGATAAATGATGAGCATGGCCATGGTGTCGGTGACCAAGTACTTGTTGAAGTGGCCACTTTACTAAGGGTTGCACTTGGCAGAGGGTACGTATTTAGAGTTGGCGGTGAAGAGTTCGCTTTATTTAGCTCTTTTGCAAATGAAGAGGCTGCACTAGATACCGCAGAACAAATAAGAGCACGTTTTGAAAATACAACATTTGATATTGATGGCCTTGCTATAAATATTACAACGAGTATTGGAATCGCAAAATTTAAAAGTACTAATTCATTGGAAAGCTTTGTAAACCAAGCGGATAAACAGTTATACAAAGCAAAACAATTTGGTCGCAATAAAGTGTATTGTAAGTTTAAAAAAGAACATAACTACGAAACGGTAGTTGCTTAAGCAGGGTTACTTAATACATTTGCTCAAAATTGGGGATCCCGTTTTCCCAAATTGGTTTATCTTTTCCTATATGTTCGCGTACAGCATCAAAAAATAACCGAGTTCTTACCGGTAAATCTCGATGCGGATACACGGCATACATCGCACTAAACTCCATTAGTTTCACATCAGTTAATAAAGGCACTAGTTTACCCTGTGATATTTCATCACCAATAATAAATGCAGGGGCGACAAAATAAGTGGTGCCCGATAATGTTTTCATCAGTAATGACTCTGCATCGTTTGCTCTAAACACACTTTTTATTTTTTGCTCGCAGGGCTCACCTTTACTGTTGTAGTAATCTATTGCATCTATCCGAATAGAGTTACTGGCGTAGCTTGCTGCTGGCAATTGTGCTAAATCTTCCATTGTTTTGGGCATACCATAAGTGTCTATATACTCTGGTGCTGCAACAATGAGTAAGCGATTACGCGCTATTTTACGTGCAATAAGGGATGAATCTTTTGGCTCACCAACACGAAATGCTAAATCAAACCCTTCAGAAACTATATCTACTAATCTATCGTCTAAGCGCAGTTCAACTTCTACTTGCGGAAAGCGTTTTTGGAAATCATTAAGTACAGGTTGCAAATAACGCCTGCCAATCAATGTTGATGACGTGATTTTTAACACCCCGCGTGGCTCTAAATGGTAGTTTTCAGCCATGCGTACTGTTTCGCCGAGCAACTCTCTAAGCTCAGCGGCTTTTTTGATCATTTCGGCGCCCGCCGCTGTGAGCGAAAACGAACGCGTTGTGCGGTTAAGTAACCTAACGCCTAACTCATCCTCTAAACGGCTAATTTGTTTAGATATAACAGAGCGATCTATGTTGCGTAATTCTGCAGCTTTTGCAAAAGAGCCTTGCTCAACCACTTCAAGTAACATTAAAAGTCGACTTGTTGTATCCATTATTACACCTTGACTAATCTATTGATGCCATTTTGGCATTAATGAATTTAAAAATCTATGGTTTTTAAACACGGGTTAAATCCGTATTATGCGAGGCTAATCAACAATGGAGCGTCTTCATGAACAAACATCTAATTGCTGCTGCACTTACTGCGGCATCTTTAACACTAGCAGGTTGTGCCGATGAGAGCACAGCTCAATCAGCACCTGCACAGCAACTTCAACCAATTGATGTAGCACAGGTGCTTGTTAAACCAGTACAAAGCTGGCACACATATACAACTCGTTTAGAGTCTCCACAAGAAGTTGCTTTAATGCCGCGTGTATCGGGAATCATCGATAGCATTGAATTTAAAGAAGGCGATGTGGTTAAAGAAGGCGATGTTTTATTTCAATTAGATGCTCGTCCATTTGCTGCTGTGGTTGCTAGTTTAAAAGCGCAAATCAACAGCGCACAAGCTGCCTTAGAGCAAGCTAAAAGTGAAGACAAACGTGCGGTACGATTATTAGACCGTAAAGCAATTTCTACTGAGCAAGCACAAGCGCGTACTTCAACACTACGCCAACGCGAAGCACAGCTTTCTGCACTTCAAGCACAGCTTACATCAGCAGAACTTGATTTAGAATTTACGTCAGTTGTATCACCAATTGATGGCATTATTTCTCGCGCAAATATTACTAAAGGTAATAACATACTTGCGGGTCAAAGCGTATTAACATCAATTGTTTCAAACCAAGCAATGTACGCTTATTTTGATGTTGATGAACGCACATGGAATAGCTCTTTTAATGATGTTACTGCTGCGAGCCAGCAAACTGTTGTAATGCAAAAAGTGGGTCAAAGCGATTTTGCATACAAAGGCTACATTAACTTTATTGATAACCAAATTAATTCATCAACAGGTACATTACGTGTACGTGCAGTATTTAATGAAGACAGCAACCAGTTACGCGCAGGCTCGTTTGCACGTATAAAGCTTGCTGCAAATTCTATTAGCGACGCGATTATTATCCCAGAACGTGCAATTGGTACCGACTTAAAAAATCGTTTTGTATTAACGGTTGGCGAAAACAACGTACTTGAATACAAACTTATCACTACAGGTGAGCGTTACGGTGCCTTACGTGCGGTTACATCGGGCCTTAACGAAGGTGATGTTATTGCTGTAAATGGCCCAGCTCGCGTAGGCCCTGGTATGCCAATCTCTCCGCAAACAGTAACAATTGATACAAGTGGTGTGGCATTTACATTGTTAAATGACAACGCACAACTTGTGGCTAAGCAATAAGGTTTATTGATGAAATTCTCGCATTTCTTTATACAGCGTCCAATATTTGCGGCCATGCTGTCATTGGTTATTTTAATTGCTGGTGGTATATCACTATTCCAACTACCAGTAAGTGAATACCCAGAAGTAGTTCCTCCAACCGTGGTTGTAACCGCTAACTACCCGGGTGCTAACCCGACCGTTATTGCGCAAACAGTGGCAACACCGTTGGAGCAAGAAATTAACGGCACTGAAAACATGTTATATATGTTTTCGCAAGGTACCAGTGATGGCCGCATGACACTAACGGTAACCTTTGCATTAGGTACCGATTTAGACCGTGCTCAAGTACAAGTACAAAACCGTGTAAACAGTGCGCTTCCGCGTTTGCCAGAAGAAGTACAACGTTTAGGTGTTGTGGCTGAAAAGTCATCACCAGATTTAACCATGGTAGTGCATTTATATTCACCTGAAAAAACGCACGACACAGCGTACTTATCTAACTATGCCGATTTAAACATTAAAGATGAAATTGCACGTTTACCGGGTGTAGGTGATATTCGCATGTTTGGTGCCGGCAAATACTCAATGCGAGTATGGCTAAACCCAGATGCACTTGCTGCACGCGAATTAACAGCAACAGATGTAGTAACAGCACTTCGCTCGCAAAACCAGCAAGTTGCTGCAGGTAGCTTAGGCGCGCAACCAATTTCAAACGACAGTCAATTTCAAATATTGTTAAACGTTAAAGGTCGTTTAAACAGTATTGAAGAATTTGAACAAGTTATTATTAAAGTAGGCGACGAGGGTCAGTTAACGCGTTTATCTGATATAGCCCGTGTTGATTTAGGTCAAGACACTTACTCACTTCGAGCAGAGCTTGATAATCAACCAGCACTTGCAATGCCAATATTTCAACGCCCTGGTTCTAACGCTATTGAGCTATCTGATCAAGTACGCGAAACAATGGCGCGCTTATCTAAAGATTTTCCTACCGGTGTTGAATACGACATTGTGTACGATCCAACAGTATTTGTTCGCGGCTCAATTGACGCGGTAATTGCCACGTTGCTTGAAGCAATTGTATTGGTAGTTATTGTTGTTATTGTATTTTTACAAACATGGCGTGCATCAATTATTCCGCTAATTGCTGTGCCTATTTCACTTATTGGTACGTTTGCCGTAATGCAGTGGTTAGGTGTCTCAATTAATACCTTATCGTTGTTTGGCTTAGTATTGGCCATAGGTATTGTTGTAGATGATGCGATTGTAGTTGTTGAAAACGTAGAGCGTAATATCGAAAAAGGCTTATCGCCACTTGAAGCAACCCGCGTTGCAATGAGTGAAGTAACAGGCCCTATTATTGCCATTGCGCTAGTACTAAGTGCTGTATTTATTCCTACTGCGTTTATTACCGGTTTATCAGGTCAATTTTATAAGCAATTTGCACTTACAATTACTATTTCGACTATTATCTCAGCGTTTAACTCATTAACGTTATCGCCTGCGCTTGCTGCATTGTTATTAAAATCGCACGATGCAAAACCAGATGCGTTCACGCGTTTACTTAATAAATTGTTTGGTCGTTGGTTATTTAAACCATTTAACCGCGTATTTAATCGTGGTGCTAAAGGTTACGAAAAACTGGTACAAAAACTAATTCGTATGACCGTTGTTGTTATGGTGGCTTACATAGCACTTGTTGGTGGCACAATTAAGTTATTTGATACCGTACCGGGTGGCTTTATTCCACAGCAAGATAAACAGTATTTAGTGGCTATTGCGCAGTTACCTGATGCATCAAGCCTTGATCGTACTGAAGATGTGCTTTCTCAAATGCAGCAAATTGCATTAGAAGTACCAGGCGTTGCACATACAGTTGCTTTTCCTGGCTTATCAGTGAACGGTTTTACTAATAGCCCTAACAGCGGCATTGTATTTACACCACTTGAAAGCTTTGACAAACGTACCGACCCAAGCCAATCAGCGATGGCGATTGCTGCCGAGTTGAATAAACGTTTTGCTGCCATTGATGAAGCATTTGTAGCGGTATTTCCACCGCCGCCAATTCAAGGTTTAGGCACTACCGGCGGTTTTAAACTGCAAATAGAAGACAGAGCAAATAAAGGATTTGAAGCCTTATTTAATAGTCTGCAAGCTGTTATCGGTAAAGCGCAACAAGACCCAGCATTAATGGGCTTGTACTCGAGTTTCCGTATTCAAGTTCCACAAATGGATATTGATATTGACCGTGAGCAAGCGCTAATTCAAGGTATTCCACTTGATGAAGTATTTAACGCACTGCAAATTTACTTAGGCTCTGTGTACGTAAATGACTTTAATATGTTTGGCCGTACCTACCAAGTAAATGCACAGGCTGATGCTGACTACCGCTTAGACCCTGATCAAATACTTAATCTAAAAGTACGTAACCGCTCAGGAAATATGGTGCCACTAGGCTCTGTATTAACAGTAACACCAACAATTGGTCCTGACCGTGTTATGCATTACAACGGTTACCCAAGTGCAGAACTAAATGGTAGCCCAGCGCCAGGTTATAGCTCTGACCAAGCACAAGTTGCTATTGAAAAAGTACTCGCAGACACACTACCAACAGGTATTGAGTATGAGTGGACTGAAGTAACGTACCAACAAGTACTTGCCGGTAACACCATGGTTTATGTATTCCCGTTAGTTGTATTACTTGTATTTATGGTACTTGCAGCGCAGTACGAGAGCTTACGTTTACCACTGGCAATTATATTAATTGTACCAATGACTATTTTCTCAGCCTTATTAGGTGTGTGGTTTGTCGGCTCTGACAACAACATATTCACCCAAATAGCGTTAATAGTACTGGTCGCGTTGGCTTCTAAAAATGCGATATTGATGGTTGAGTTTGCAAAAGATAGACACGACTCAGGCTTATCGCACTTAGAGGCAATACTTGAGGCATGTCGTATGCGCTTGCGCCCAATATTAATGACCTCAATTGCATTTACAGCAGGTGTTGTACCGTTAGTTCTTGCTACCGGTGCGGGCGCCGAAATGCGACACGCAATGGGTAACGCAGTATTCTCAGGGATGATAGGTGTAACCGTGTTTGGCCTATTGTTTACGCCGGTATTTTATATGTTAGTGACTAACAAAAAAGAGAAAGCGCAGGAGAATACTCATGACTAAATTAATGCAAAAAAGGCTTAAAACAAGTCTGACCGCCAGTGCAGTATTAGTTGCTGCGTTTTTAGCCGGGTGTGCGAGTAAAATAGACACCATGAGCGAGCAAAAAGCCGTTAACGAATTTGTTGCTAAAGCTAATATTGCTAGTAACGTTAGCGTTGCTGATGAGACAAACTGGTGGAAAAAGCTTAATTCTGATCAACTAAATGAGCTTGTTACTGGTGCGCTTGCAAATAACTATAATTTGCAAACAAGCCAGCTAACACTTAAAAGCACATTAGCGCGATTAGGAGAGCAAAAAGCCCAATACCTACCGCAAGGTGGCGTAAATGTTGGCGCAGCTCGAAGCGATGCACCAAGCGTGTTTGACCGCCAATCAAGTGCAAACGTTGCACTTGATTGGCAGCTAGATTTATTTGGTCGCATAACGGCGTTGGTTGATGCAGCAAATGCATCGGCCATGAGCCAAGCAGAGCAAGTACGCTTATTACAAATTGAAGTTGTTTCGTCAGTCGTTAAAGGCTTTGTAAGTTACCAAGGGAATGTTGAAAAACAACACATTGTTACACTTCAAATTGAAGCGCTTGAGCAAAGTATTGACGTTTTACAGGCACGAGTTGATGAAGGTGTAGCTAACGAGCTTGATTTAAACCGTACGATGGCGCAGCTTAGGCAGCAACAAGCATTAATGCCTGCTATTGAGTATGCAAAATACAGCGATTTATCTGCGCTTGCAGTACTAAGCGGTAAGCTAGCGCAAAATATTGCTATTGAAAACGAGCAAGGCGTGCTTGAACGTGACTTTAGCGTAGCACTAAAAAACGCTAATAATGCCATTGCCTTACGTCCAGATATTAGCCGCGCGCTGTTTGACTTTAGCCAAGCAAATAGTTTAAGTGTTGCAGCTAGCAAAGCGTTATTACCCGATATTAGCTTATCTGCATTTGCAGGGGTTGTGAGTATAGATAGCACAGGCTTAAAAAATACCGATCAACAGTGGCAAGTAGCGCCGCAGTTACAGTGGTCTATTTTAAGTTATCCTGCGCTTTTAGCGCAGCGTGACGCGCAACAGTTTTTAAGTGAAGCTGCGTACAGCGATTATCAACAAGTAGTATTAACTGCACTAAGTGAAAGTGAACTTTCACTGCAATTGTTGGTCAATCAAGCACAGCAAAAACGCTTTGCCGATGAACGTTATGACTTTGCTAATAAAGCATTTTTACAAGCACAAGCAATGTACGAAGAAGGTCAAATTCCTTACCTTGAGTTGTTAGATGCGCGCCAGGATGTTTTAATAGCACAAGAAAATGCTGTTGAAACAACAATTTCTTCACTGCTTGCCAAAGTAAATGCTTACCAGTCATTTAATGGGCAATGGAGTTATGCGTTAAACGACACTAATAAGTAGAGTTATATTGATGCCAAATACTGAAAATTTACATGAATACATTATCCCGCAAACTATGCGCGCTATTGTACTGCCAGAACCAAATGAAGCAATTGACTTAGCGGATGCTGAGCTGCCTGTTCCTATTTGTGCAGATAACGAGCTGCTTGTAAAAGTAGAGTACGTTGGTTTAAATCCAGTTGATGGTCAATTTGCTAAAACAGGCTTTTGTAAATGGCAGTATCCACACATTTTAGGCTTAGATGCCGTAGGTGTTGTGGTTAAAGCTAATAAAGGTGTGTTTCCAAATGTTGGCCAGCGCGTTATGTGGCATGCCAACATTGGTGAGCAAGGTGCTTTGAGCGAATACACCAAAGTACCTAACTTTGCAGTGTCGGTTGTGCCAAGCGGTTTAAATCCGGCCATTGCAGCAACACTTCCATGCGCCGGTATGGCAGCACTTATTAGCTTAGATAAAATAGGCATTAGTGAAGGCGATACTATTTTTATTGAAGGCGGAGCCGGAGCGGTAGGGCAGTTTGCTATTCAATATGCAAAACAGCGCGGTGCAGATGTATTTACCACGGCATCAAAGCGTAACCATAAATTGGTTAAACAGTTAGGCGCTGATGTGATTTTTGACTATAGCGATAAAAAGCTATGCGAAAAAATCCGCAGAGAACTTGGCCCGCAAGGCTTTGATGCGGTTATTGATACGATTGGTGGTGAGTGTACTCAGCGTAATATTGAGTTAATGCGTTTTTGCGGACGTATTGCCTGCTTAAATCCGCTCCCTTGTTTTGATCAAGACTTAATGTATCACCGAGCGCCCAATATTAGCGTTGTATCAATTGGGGGTGCATGGCTTGCTAACAGTTTATGTGCACAACAACGCTTGAGCTTTATGGGCAACCTGTTACTTGAAGGCGCTGTTAGTGGCGACATTAAACACCCAGAAATAACGCCCGTAGATTTTAGTGCTGAGTCAGTATCGCAAGCACTTAATAAACAACTTGCGGGTGGTTTTACCGGCAAGCAAGTTGTTAAAGTTGCCAAGTGAAACGCTTATACAATTTGATTTAAATTTAAGTAGTTTTAGCTAGATTAACTGATAACGTAGCCTCTACAAATTGAATAAAAACGTAGCCTATTTGTGCTGCGTTTTTTTATGCCCATCAAAAAATAGATACAGCGCTAGAGCTTTTGCTGTTTTATTCATCATTTTAGTCAAAATACTTTTTTTCAGCGTACAACTGTAAGCCTTTGTGTTTCAACAGTTTACGTTCAGGTAAAGAAAATAAATTGAAAAAACTGTTAATTAATTGAATAGAGCAATTGATCTAAACGATTTTTTATGACGTAATGTAGGTATTATTTAGCTGGTCGGATGAGTTCAATCATGAGTTTACGTACAAAACTAAAAAAAGTATTACCAAGTATTTCTATCACAGAACAAGAAGCGCTAGACGCGGGTGATGTATGGCTTGAAGGTTCTATCTACCAAGGTAAACCTGATTTCAGTGCACTTCGCGACGTACCTGCTGCTACATTAAGCGCAGACGAGCAAGCATTCTTAGACGGTCCAGTAAAAGAGTTATTGGGCATGATTGACGATTCAGTGATTCAAAACGGCATTCATTTACCAAATGACATCTTAGAATTTTTGAAAAAAGAGCGTTTTTTCTCGCTTATCATTCCTAAGTCGTTTGGTGGTTTAGAGTTTAGCCCTTATGCAAACTCTACTATTGTTGGCACAATTGCGACTAAAAGCTCAGCAGTTGCGGTAACCGTAATGGTTCCTAACTCGTTAGGCCCGGGTGAGTTATTACTTCACTTTGGTACGCAAGAACAACAAGCACATTACTTACCACGCCTAGCAAATGGTACAGATATTCCATGTTTTGCATTAACAAGCCCAGAAGCGGGTTCTGATGCAGGTGGCATTCCAGACATTGGTACAGTTACTAAAGGCATGTATAAAGGCGAAGAAGTACTTGGCCTTGAGATCACATGGGACAAGCGCTACATAACGCTTGCACCTATTGCTACTGTACTTGGCTTAGCCTTTAAAGTAATGGACCCTGATGGTTTATTAGGTGGTAAAGAAAGCTTAGGTATTACCTGTGCACTAATTCCAAAAGAGCACCCAGGTGTAGAGCTTGGTAATCGTCACGACCCAATGGGTATTCGTTTTTACAACGGTACTACACGTGGTAACAAAGTATTTGTACCAATGGACTTTGTTATTGGTGGGCAGAAAAACATCGGCCGTGGTTGGCAAATGCTGGTTAGCTGTTTAGGTGCTGGCCGTGGTATTTCATTACCTGCGCTAGGTGTTAGTACAGCACAAGTTGCATTTAAATCAGCATCTGAATACGCAGCAGTGCGTGAACAGTTTGGTTTAGCCATTGGCCAGTTTGAAGGTATTCAAGAAAAACTAGCCGACATTGCAGGTAAAACATACCTACAAGAAGCAATGCGCGTACTTACAACTGAAGGTTTAGGCATGGGCTTAAAACCATCAGTAGTAACTGCAATCGCTAAATACCACATGACAGAGCTTGGTCGCGACGTGCTTGATTCAGCAATGGATATTCAAGCGGGTAAAGCGATTCAAAACGGTCCACAAAATACATTAGCAAGTGGTTATGTTGCTCAGCCGATTGCCATTACGGTAGAAGGCGCGAACATTCTTACACGTAACCTAATGATCTTTGGTCAAGGTGTTATGCGTTGTCACCCATATTTACAATCTATGGTTGAGTCTATTCATAGTGAAGATAAAGGCGCAGATAAAGAATTTAACGGCATTTTGCGTAAAACAATTGGTTACAGCACAGCAAACAGCTTACGTGCTTTCCGCCTAGGTGTTTTACCATTTACAGCAAGTGCTAATTCTGATTTACCAGAAGTACGCGATTACGAAAAAGCAGTACATAAATTATCTGCAAAACTTGCAGTTTACGCAGACTTTTCGTTACTTGTACTTGGCGGTAAATTAAAGCAAGCAGAAATGCTATCGGCACGTTTAGGCGATGTAATGAGCTTCTTATACGCAGCTATGGCATCAATTAAATACTACGAGCAAAAAGTATCAAGTAGTGACCGCGAGCAAGCAGCGCCGTATTTCCATTACGCGACTCGTTTTGCACTACAAAGTGCTGAAGAAGCATTGCATAAGTTTTTAGATAACTTCCCTGCAAGTGGTACACGTAAGTTTATTCGTTTTATTACAATGAACTACTCAACTAAAATGCCAAAAATTAGTGACGATTTAATCCGCGAACTAGCTAAGCAAGCTCAGCTAGATACCGCATTTAAAGCGCAAATCACGCATTTAGTTAAACCAGTAGTGGGCGATGGCCATCATATTAATGAGCAAGCTTACAAAGCTAAAATGGCATCACTTGGCGAACTGGCTAAAGTTAAAAAAGCATTACGTGCTAAAGTAATTAAACCAGGTATACGCTTTAACATCACGCTTGATAACGCACTAGCGGCAAATGTAATCACGCAAGCTGAACACGTTCAGTTAATTGATTACAACATCAAACGTGAAAAAGCGATTCGTGTAGATGAGTTCGATTTTGATATGAACATACTAGACGATAACGCACAGCCGATTAACCCGCTTAAAAGCGTAGTTAATCAGTAAGCTAAAGTAATAAAATTCAATGATGCAAAGCGCCCGCAGTATCGGCGCTTTTATTCTTGAGTAAAAAATTAGTGTGGAGCCCCGCTTGTGTAAAAACAAGCGGGGCTTTTTTGTGTTTTTAAAGTAGAAATAGATGGCGGTATTGGTCTTAAAGCGAATATGTATGCGGAAAGAATTAAAAAGAGACGTTTATAATCTTGAAAAAGGGCTAATAACCCCATTGGCACCTTGCTGTAGTACATGGGTATATATTTGTGTAGTACGCACATCGCTGTGACCTAGCTGTGTTTGTACTGTGCGGATATCAGCGCCGCTTTGCAACAAGTGCGTAGCAAATGAGTGGCGCAAAGTATGTGGGGTAACGTGTTTATTAATATGTGCATCAAAAGCGGCTTTTTTAACAGCGCGTTGTAATTGCTTTTCATCGATATGATAGCGCCTTAATTGCTTACTCTCGGGATCAAGACTTAATTTATGTGATGAAAATAAATATTGCCATCCCAGCTGCTTATTATGGTTTGGATATTTTTTACGTAACAAATGCGGCATATAAGCGCCGCTATATAAGGGGTTTTTCAGATCTAATTGCAGGTAACTATCAACTAATTGTATTTGAGAACGTAATTGCGGTATGAGCTCTACTGCAAGCGTTACAACACGATTTTTACCTCCTTTGCCATCCCAAATTCGAATGCAGTTATAGTCAAAGTCAATATCGTGAACTCGTAAACGCAGTACCTCCATTAATCGCATACCACTGCCATAAAGTAATCCACAGGGTAAATAATGCTTTGCTACACAGTGTTTAAATAGCGCTGAAACTTCTGTTTGAGTAAGCACAACGGGTAGTTTTCTTGGGCGTTCACTTTTTACAAAGTCTAATGATAATGAAAGGGGGCTCTTAATTATTTCTTTATATAGGAAACTTAGCGCATTTAGTGCCTGCGCTTGTGTGCCTTGCGCTACGTTTTGCGAGTTTACTAAATGGTTCAAATACGATTCTACTTGAGTGTCTCCCATAGAGCTTGGGTGCTGCATATTATTAAAGCGGATATAGCTAGCTATCCAAAAAAGATAAGCTTCAATAGTGCTCTTTGCATACCGTTTGCTATACATATGGTCTTTAATCATGGTTAGAAAGAGAGATTTCATAAATGATATTCAACTTTTAAAAACATACTGTATATATAGACAGTTGTTCGTGTTTTGTCCAATAACATTATTAAAAGTCGTTTTGGTGTATTTTAACAACAATAACTTTACAAAATACGTAATTACCTGTTTACATAGAAGTTGTTTAGTGGAATTATTAAGCAATGTAATATACGCCGTTTTGGGGTGTTATAAACCCCCAAAGTGGTGTTCAATAAGCTGTTAGCAAGCAGGGAATATGCGTCAAACTTTCGTAGTCTTAATTATTGTTTTTCTATCTTCGTGCTCTTCCTATAAAGA
Source organism: Pseudoalteromonas sp. NZS100_1 (assembly GCF_015864285.1). Lineage (NCBI taxonomy): Bacteria > Pseudomonadati > Pseudomonadota > Gammaproteobacteria > Alteromonadales > Pseudoalteromonadaceae > Pseudoalteromonas > Pseudoalteromonas sp. NZS100_1. The sequence goes on along the minus strand of NZ_JADYXN010000011.1, from coordinate 5,080 downwards.
AGTGCCAAGTTTTGATGCTTATGCAATGGAAATAGCACCAGGAAAGTATGAAATTAAAACTAGCTATACATCTTCATATCGTGGAAATTTGCATGCTCCTTTCGATCTGCGTAAACATGTTAATAGCCATGATACTTATTTTTCCGTTCCAAAAATTGAAGGTATAGTTTTTTTTAGTGAAATTGATATGTTCGAAAAAACTGAGATACTGGGAATTCTTTATCAGTCAGACCTCAAAGGAAAAATTGAGTTTAAAGGGAATAAAATGGTATTAATGCTTAAATTACCTAGATATGAAGGCTCTAGCTCTATTCCAACTAGGTGGGAACCGTACCGATTTAATGGTGAGTATTCATTACAAAAGCTTGCTAACAAGTCACTAAAGCAGGACAAATAACAGTTGGCTACTTGCTCCTTCGTCGCTTATTTTAGCCAACCATTATTTGCCTCTTAGTGAGGCGTTATAAGGTTCAATCAGGCATGGATAAGCAAAGTCGAATGGAACTCCGAAAAAAGGCTGGTTACAGAGATTTACCTGAACCAGTTGTAAAGGTCCAAGGCCCTGAGTACTCAATGTCTTTTGCATGCTTTAACTGTAAAACTTCTAACATGCGTCATTTCAACGTCCCTCCATGTGATTATCCTAAGACTATGAAATGTCCTATTTGTAAAAGTACAACGGTAAACTTAGGTAGGCATTTTAAACCACCTAAAAAATCGGATGTCGCTCAATGGAAAAAGGTTAAGTTTCTAGCTGAGCATGGTTTTGTTTTTCAAAAAATACGAACTGATTCAAGTAGCTATGATAGTGTTCCGTACCCTGATACATTATCAGAAGCGAAAGAGTTTGTTGTGAAATACAAAAAATGGGCTTGGGAACCAACCTTATAACAAGGCGTTCAAACGGACAAAAAACAGTTGGCTGTTTCACTCCGTTCACAATTTTAGCCAACAATTTTTTGCCGCTTAACGTGGCGTTGAGGCTGTAGAATTACTCTTTTTAGGAACGTATCCAACTATTCTTGGTTGGTTGCTTTTTAACCTTGAATCCATCTGTTCGCTGTGATCTAATAGATATTATTCACCCACGGTAAACTGTTATGGCTAACTACAAGCCTGACTTATCCTGTCAAAATAAATTCATTCCTATCAATTTCGCTGAGCAAATTCTGCCTGGCACTTTTGAGTATGCCCTTTGTTATATTGTCGAAAATAAACTCGATTTATCGGGATTTGACGCGTGGTATAACAATGACAAAACGGGCGCGGCGGCGTATCCACCTTCGGTAATGCTAAAGATTATTTTACTGGGCTATGCACATGGTTTGATCAGTAGCCGTCGAATTGCTAAAGCGTGTGAGACGAACATTTTATTTATGAGTGTGTCGGGAGATATCCAGCCGCATTACACATCAATAGCAGGCTTCGTTGCTAAAATGCATGAACAGATTGAGCCGATTTTTACGCAAGTGCTGATGATATGTGATGAGGAAGACTTGATAGGCCGCAACATGTTTGCCATTGATGGGTGTAAATTAAAGTCCAATGCGAGTAAAGAGTGGAGCGGCACATTCGATGAGCTAGGTCGCAAAAAAGCAAAACTAGAACGCGCAAGCAAACGTATTATTGAACGCCACCAATCACAAGATGGACTGGGCGAAGAGTTGATAACTCAGGACTTAAAACAAAAAGAAAAGCTGGATAGAAGTGCAGATAAAATCACCGAGTTTTTAGCCACTCACGAAGAGAAAACAGGCAGTAAAGGCAAGCCTGTTAAAAGTAATATCACTGACCCAGATAGTGCGAAGATGACGACCTCAAAAGGGACAATTCAAGGCTACAATGGCATCGCGATAAACGATGATAAACATCAAATCATCCTGCAAGCACAAGCGTGGGGCTCAGTGGGCGAACAACAAACTTTACAGCCAGCCGTTGCACAATTAAAACAGCAACTCGCTAAACTCAATACAGAAAAAATGGCAGATAAACACACCATCAAATTCACCGCAGACAGTGGGTTTAACAGCGAAGTAAATCTTGAGTTTATGGCGCAAAGTGGGTTCGATACCTACATTGCGGATAACCAATTTAGAAAACGAAACCCACTATTTAAAGAAAGCGAAACATACGAAACAGAGCAAGAAAAGCGCCGACTAAAACGCAGCAAAGGCAAGCCACGATTATTTACCTCAGACGATTTTCATTATGATGAGGCAACGCAAACATGCCGCTGCCCTGCAGGCAATGCCATGTGGCGAAGCGGGGTCAATGTAAACAGCTATAACCAACAATACACGCGATTCTGTGGTTATTTAAGAGACTGTAAAACCTGCCCACTACAACAACAATGCATGCGAAAGCCACCCATTAAAACGGGGCGACAAGTACAGTTTATAAATAATGAATCACGCAAAAAGCTGAGCTATGTCGATAAGATGAAAGTAAAAATAGACAGCCCAATCGGACGACGACAATACAGTAAGCGATTAGGCTGTATTGAACCCGTGTTCGGCAATATTACCGTCAACAAGGGCATGAATAAATTGACCTTACGGGGTCAAACAAAAGTGAATGCGCAATGGCAACTGTATTGCCTTGTTCATAATATAGAAAAACTGCAAAACACGATGCATTAAGAAGGGGAAGCCCTTTTAACCTAAAATAAAGCCACTAAACGACCCGTAATCCCGTCCAAAACGCCAATTTAAACAACAGCAAACACTTCTTTATATGCTGCGTAAAAATACAGTAATCGATTGAACCAAAATAGGAACTCAGCTATGGTTTGTTTATTAGGGGCTGTTGATCTTTGTAGTATATATATTAATCAGCCCACATTGGTAGCCACATCATAGTAAATGCTAAAGCGAGCATGGAATGATAATTCCGTTCAAGCTTTTCATACCTTGTAGCTATCCCTCTATATTGTTTGATCCGACCAAAGGCATTCTCAACTAAGTGCCTATATTTGTACATGCACCAGTCAATATCTTCATTACCCACTAAACTGTTATCCTTGCGTGGAATAACGGGTGTAGCGCTATTATCACGAATAAACTCTCTTAGTTTTTCACTATCGTAGCCTTTATCTGCGACAACCACATTACTCGTTGGGCAATTGTCTACAAGTGACTCTGCATGGACGATATCATGCGTATTTCCACAGGATAATTCATAATAAACAGGCAATCCTCCGCTATCTACTGCAAGATGAATTTTAGTCGAATTGCCACCTCGACTCTTACCGATTGATTCATTGCCAGCGGTTCTTGCACCGCAACTATGCTGGTGAGCCCTGACAATACTGCCATCAATAAAGATCCAATCCATATCAGCATAGTGGGATAACACACGAAATAATTCATTCAAAATATCTTTTTTGGACCATAAATTAAATCGTCTATAGATAGCACTCCACGAGCCGAAATAAGACGGTAAATCTCGCCAAGGAATACCGGTACGCATCTTATAGAGTATGCCTTCGAGCGTTTTTCTATGCTCAGGCTTATTATAAATTCGACCACTTAAGTGCATTACTTTTGATAAGACATTCCATGTCGCGTCTGTTAACATTACTCTTGGCATGAGGGTTCGGTGTAACGTTTTTTAGCGAATTCAATTATACCTTATCCTCATGCTGTTTGTTTTTTATACCGCAAAGATCAACACGCCCTAATAAAAACAAATTTAAAAACGAGTTAATCTACAGGCTCGTTATGTGCCTATGCTTTGGCTCTTCTATATATGGGAATATTTATGAATATTAAAATTAAATTTTCGGTACTATCGTTATTTACTATGTTAAGTTTTTCGTCATCAGCTAGTTCTAGTGATTATGCTGGGACTGCTCATGTAATTAAAGGTGAGGCTGAAGTCAACGTTTCAACGTTATTTACCTGTAAAAACGGACGTTCACGTCCGTCTCCAGTCGGCATTAAAAAATATGATAATATTGAATATCTTGTTCCTGCAAAGGTTCAATATGAACAAAAGAATTTTGCCACAGATCTTTATAATGAATGCTCGAAGGTAACCCCAAAATCTTTATCTGAGGTTAACTTGTCGTCCGTACCTATCATAGAAGTAGATAAAGATGGGGAAGTTATTACAGGGTACATATTTGCAGATAATTACTTTGAATTATTTATAAACGGTAAGTTAATAGCCGTGGATCCTATACCTTTTACTCCTTTTAATTCCAATATCGTGAAATTTAAAGTTAAAAAGCCATATGATATAGCAATCAAAGTTGTTGATTGGGAAGAAAATTCAGGCTTGGGTAGTGAAGATAACCGTGGTAAACGTTTTCACCCTGGAGACGGTGGCTTTATTGCAAGCTTCTCAGATGGTACGAAAACCAATTCTAAATGGTCAGCTCAAACTTTTTATACCTCTCCTGTTTATGATCTGAAGTGTGCTAAAGAAATAGGAGATCAGCGTTTAACAACAAAATGCAGTACCAATGGTGCGGATAAGTATATTGAGACCTATTCGTTACATTGGGATATCCCAGTAAATTGGAAATTAAACGAAAGTTACTTATCTTGGCCAAATTCAGTGGAATTTACGGAAGATGAAATTGGTGTTAATAATAAGAAAGCTTATATGAATTTCCAAGAACAGTTCTCAGGTTCTGGTGCTTCATTTATTTGGTCAAGCAATCTTGTTTTAGATAACCTTGTATTATTCAGGTATCGAGTTAAATAAGGCACATAACAACACGCCCTGAGGTGGACGACTAGTAAAATTTAGCTATTAATTGCAAATTTTAAAAGTGGTGAACCTCTGTGTTTAAGGCCGCTAAATACGTCGATTCATCGTAGGGTGTATTCGTTTTCCAACACCTAAATACAATCCTTATCCATTTAAATGCCAGTGATCTAATAATGCTGTTATGCGGTTTACCCTTGGCTTTTTGTTGCTCATAATACGCTTTAGCCCAAAACGAATAACGAATAGAAAAGCCTGCCCATTCCACAAATGTTTGCCTTAAAAAAGTAGGGCAACTATAACGCCAATGAGTCCACATCTTTTGACCACTGCGCTCAATAACAGGCGCTATACCCGCGTACTTTTG
>NZ_JADYXN010000108.1:0-916 GCF_015864285.1 Pseudoalteromonas sp. NZS100_1 | reverse complement strand
CCGTCTATATTGCTGGCAAGAACGCCCAACATCGCCATGCCCGACTGCTGATAGCAAAGCGTATTTTCGTTGCTGACGAAATATTGCGTATGGTCGTGTGCCTGCTCGACCTGCTGAACCTGTTTTTGTTCCAGCGCCAGAACATAGGTGTGAATCTTCTCGGCGTCCGATGCGGCACGGACAATCTCAAGCGGGTCTTCCTCAAGGACTTTGATCCATGATCCGACATAGGCCGCGTGCTGCTCCGGGCCGTGGCCGATCTGCAATTCCTGCCCGGTTATGAGGCTCGCAATCTCGGCCCGCAATTCTTCGCGGGCATAGCCTTCCGAACCGAACGGGTGCGCCAAATCCCGGTCAAGGCGGTTGGGGTGGCCAGTCCAGTGCCCCAGCTCGTGCAGCGCCGTGGCGTAGAACCGATCCGCGCTCGGAAACTGGCTCCGCAACGGCAAGGTGATGCTGTCGGTCGAAGGCCGATAATAGGCGCGGTCGCCCGCTTCCTCGGTGATTTTCGCGCCCGACGCCCGCAAGATGGCCTCGGCCCGCTCCACCGGATTCCATTCGTGCGTAGTGGTGACGATCGGGGCAAGCCCGTCGATCTGCTCGGCGTTGAACACCACGGCATAAAACGCACGGGGCCGCTCAAGCTCGACCTTCTCTTTCCTCTGGCGACCCTCGGCATCCAGAACGGGCTTACCGCTCTCGTCCCGAACTACCCGCTCCTCCTCGAACTGCCAGTATTGGACAAGGGAGCCTTTCTCGCCCTTCCGCACCTGTGCGCCTTGGGCTGCGGCCTGCTTGTATGTCAGCCAGCGATTATCAGCCCGGCCCTCGGACATGAGATTGAGGACATTGACGCCGCGATAGCGTTTCCCCGTGGTGGGGTTGAACGGCAACCCGCTGCTGCCCGTCGCCTCCC
>NZ_JADYXN010000107.1:0-927 GCF_015864285.1 Pseudoalteromonas sp. NZS100_1 | reverse complement strand
CTTGAGGCCCGGGACGTTGCCATATTTCGCGTTGATCAGATTCATCGCCTCGCCCTGCTCGGTAGCAAGGAAGAACTGCCCGTCGCTGGATGCCGATTGCCCTTGTCCCCAGAAGGCGGCCATGGGCAGGGCGGCGTGGGCCTCCACGATCATGGCGAGCGCCCGATCATAGGCGCTGCCTTCGACATGCCAGCGCGCGATCCGCAGCAATTCCCAGAAGCTGTGCGTGTTGGTCGCCGCCGCCATCTTGCGCAAACCGAGATTGACGCCTTCCGCCAGCAACACGTTCATCAGGCCGATCCGGTCGCTGCAGGGCGCGCCGGTGCGCAGATGCGTGAACGCCTCGGAAAATCCGGTTCGCTCATCGACTTCCAGCAACAGATCGGTGATCCTCGCGGGCGGGAGCTGTTGATAGAGATCGAGCACGAGATCCTCGGCCCCTTCGGGCGTGTCGGCCCTCAGCTTGTCGATGTGCAGCTTGCCGTTCTCGATGATGCCGCCTGGGATCGTGCCGGTTCGCGCCGCGCGGCCAAACTCCTTCAGCCGTGTATCCAGTCGAGCCCTGCGCTCGGCCAGCCATTCGCCGGGTCGCAGCGGCACGGCGAGCCGCGCGGTCTGCTCTATCGCCTGTGGCGGGACCAGAAGCTGCTTGAGGTCGCCATAGCGGCGCGATCCCGCCAACCATATGTCACCGGACCGGAAGGCGTCGCGGATGTGGAACAGCACCGCGATTTCCCAAAGCCGGTGGTCGCCGCTGGGCTCAGCGCGAAGATGACGATGCCATTTCGAGTTGGGACGTAGAAAATCCACCGGCGGATCGACCTTGATCCCGTTACGCAGCATCGCAACGGCCGCCAGAAGAGGCGTGGCGATCGGCGCCGCCTGCATGTCGAGCAGGCGCAGCATCCTGGGCGCGTAGAGGCGGAA
>NZ_JADYXN010000106.1:0-937 GCF_015864285.1 Pseudoalteromonas sp. NZS100_1 | reverse complement strand
GAAGGGCTGTCCCAGCTCGACAATCCGCTGATCGCCTTTGCCGTGAAGGCCAATCCCAATGCCGCCGTGCTGGCGACGCTGGCGAAGCTGGGGCTGGGCGCGGACGTGGTGTCGGGCGGCGAATTGCAGCGCGCCGTGGCGGCAGGCATTCCGGCCGATCGCATCGTCTTTTCCGGCGTCGGCAAGACCGCCGAGGAAATGAAGCTGGCGCTGGAGCTGGGCATTTTCCAGTTCAACCTGGAAAGCGAACCGGAAGCGGAAATGCTGTCGGAGGTGGCGCTGTCGATGGGCCGGAAGGCGCCGGTCGCCTATCGCATCAACCCCGATGTCGACGCCGGCACCCATGCCAAGATTTCGACCGGCAAGTCAGAAAACAAGTTCGGCATCCCCTATGACCGGGCGCTCGACAGCTATGCCGCCGCGCGTGACCTGCCGGGCCTCGATGTCCAGGGCGTCGCCGTGCATATCGGCAGCCAGCTGACCGACCTGGCGCCGCTGGAGGCGGCCTTCGTTAAGGTCGGCGCGCTGATCACGCAGCTGCGCGCGGCCGGTCATGACATCCGCACCGCCGATCTGGGCGGTGGCCTGGGCGTGCCTTATGACCCTTCGCAGCCGCTGCCGCCGAGCCCGGCCGACTATGGCGCGATGGTGACGCGGGTGACGCAGGGCTGGGATGCGCGGCTGATGTTCTAGCCGGGTCGGGTGATCGTGGGCAATGCGGGCGTGCTGCTGTCGAAGGTGATCCGCGTCAAGCAGGGCGCGCAGGCGCCGTTCGTGATCGTCGATGCGGCGATGAACGACCTGATGCGGCCCAGCCTCTATGACGCCTGGCACGATATCCGGGCGGTGGCGCCCGACGGTAACCGGATCGCGTCGAACGTGGTCGGGCCGGTGTGCGAAACCGGCGACACCTTTGCCATGGGCCGCGACATGGATG
>NZ_JADYXN010000105.1:0-940 GCF_015864285.1 Pseudoalteromonas sp. NZS100_1 | reverse complement strand
AACCTCCCAATAGGACAGGTCAGCTTTCGTAGCGGCGCCGATACCTTCGACGGCCGCGCCGATCGCCGCGCGCAGGTCGTTGCCCTTTTGCAGCTCGCCGGCGATCTCCGCTGCATTGTCCGCCAGCGCCATCTTGTTAGCGGCTCGGGCGATCTGATTCACGTTGCGCCCAATGCGCTGCAACGCCTGACGGCAATTCAACAGCTCTTCGCGCAATTCGCGATCGACAGGCGCGGCAATGCCGATGTGTCGCCGCACAAGAGCCATGGCCCAGGTCGCCGGGGTCATGCGGCGCTCTTTTGCGCGATGGCGGATCACGGCCAGTTCGGTTTCGGTCGGCCGAAGATAAAGGCGATGCTCGCCAGCGGCCTCGCGGTCAACAAGAGGTGCGGCCTCGCTGGCCGCCCCGGACTGCCGGAGCACGGCGTCAACCAGTTGACGCATGAAGGGGCCGCGCCCTCCCCTCGTCTGCGCAAGCGCGTCAATCTTTGCGAGCTTGGTTGCCTCGATCTTGAAGCCCAGCGTCTTTTCCATGTGGGGTAGGTATCTCCCAACCGTGAAGCGCGATCCGATAGGATTGAGCGTATCGGTTAACATTAGCCGCCGCAAGGCTTATCCTGCCATACAGTAGATACCTACCCCACAAACAAAAAGCGGTGGCAACTGCCACCGCTCTAAATTCCACGTCGCCTCGATGCTGAGAGAACGTGGACGGTAAAAGCTATCAGAAGTCGAAGGTTTGGGGCGCGGCCTCGCCGTCGAACCGAACCGTGACCTGGCCACTTAGAACAATCCCGCGACGGCCCTGAATGATGATAGCCGGTGCGTCGGTAGCCTCTTTCGGCTGACGGGGGGCGCGCGGCTTGTGATCGGAAGGATCGGCAAGCACGGCCCCCTCCCCTTCCCGCTCGTCGTCGTGAGCGTCCAGTTCAGGCCGCTC
>NZ_JADYXN010000104.1:0-962 GCF_015864285.1 Pseudoalteromonas sp. NZS100_1 | reverse complement strand
GAAATCGAAAGATTGAGTCATGTGTCACTCCTGTTTTCTTAATAATACTGAAATGACACAGATTTCTAAACACTACCGATTGGTTTGATAAACTTTACCTGGGCTATGCTACATTTATTCTTTGTTTTTTTTATGTTTATTCTACCGTTATTTTCCCTTGCTTTGGGAGCATATGATCTTGCATTTGATTTTTTTATCATTCTTTCATGTTGCTGGGGGGGATCTAAGTTAATTAGCTTGCTAATTTGGCCATTTTTTCGTTTCAAATTTAATCTAGCCACAATTTTTAATCGGAAAACGGGTATGGTTGAAATACCTACTAAAGATGCAAAAAGTTTTGATACACTCCCTTTTGAAGAGTTCAATGCTCACTATAAAGTAGCCCATAATCCTAAAAGCGGTTTTGCTAACAGAGGCTTTACATTACTGCATTATAAGAAAAACATCCGTTATGAGCAGACTTATAGTAACCAAATAGCCTGCGCTTTTTTACATTGGGAGTTATTACAAAACTTTATGGATGTTACCCAACCTTTGGCTGATATCCCGCAATTTGAATATTATCGTGAGTTTGATAAAACCACTGCTGAATTTGATAAAGCCAATGGTCGCCCTAAGTACTTTTGGTATCGTGTTGATAAGTCATTTTTAAAAGAAATGTCTAAAGTGGATGACGAGCTTAGAAAAGAATTTAATGATGAAGAGCAGCTTGATAACTTATTGATGGGAAAACCTATTAAAAAGCTAACACCGCCAGATATTTTTAAACTTCCATGGAAATACGCAGTTAACATCAAGCCTGAGAGTGAAATTAAGTTCGGGAAAACGTTGTGGCAAAAATTCACTTCATTTTTGATGGTTGATTTGTAAGCGAATTAACAAAGCAAGCGAATTAACAAGACACTCATCCTAAATTTTGCACTTTTCGAAGTTAGAGGCTAGCCTTTGTTTAGTGCAAAAAA
>NZ_JADYXN010000103.1:0-985 GCF_015864285.1 Pseudoalteromonas sp. NZS100_1 | reverse complement strand
ATCGGGTCGGGGCAATAAAATGGAAACGCCCAGTGTCATGTCGAGGGTTCAGTGCATCTTTTCCCGTTCGATCCTTGGCTCGGCGTCGAGCCTATACTTCTTGATGGGACGATGATCCGGCCTGCGCTTGATGACTCCATAAAGCAGGACGCAATCAAATACTTACCCGAAACAAATCTCCCTTCTCTCCTTCATTCCGACGGAAGCCCCGTTGTAGAAGTCAATTCGTTCATCACGTTCCTGCGATCCGATGGCGTGTCCCTTGCCAGCGCAGGCCACTATGCTCGAGATCTTCAGGTCTTTGCCCGTTACCTGCGGGATGCGCGTTCAAAGTCGTTACTCGACGCATCGAGTGCCGACGTAGGGAAATATCGCAGCCTTCGGCTCGAAGGGCCGGGCGAGCTCCGACTATCGGGATCGTCTTGGAAGCGCACCTCTGCGGCGCTAACGCGGTTCTATCAATGGGCCGCCAGCGAGGACGCAGGACTGATATCAGTTGCGCCGAAAACCAGATTCCGCCGTGATGGCGCGGTTGCCGAAGATACGATCCGCATGATCCCGCTCGAGGATTACGTTCTGTTCCGAGACCAAGGCCTGCTCGGTGGGGGTTACGCGAACGGCATCACTCACCGGCGGAATCCGATGCGCGATGCCGCGTTCGCCGAGCTGCTTGTGACGACAGGGGTTAGGCTCGAAGAAGGCGCAAGCCTTCTGATCGGTGAGCTTCCGACGACGAACGCCCGCGTCTTTCACGGCTGTCGCAGCACCATGATCGACCTGCCCGCCAGAATCACCAAAGGGCGCAAACCTCGATCAGTGCCGTTCCCGAGGCGGGTAGCCAGTAACTTCATCGACGCTTATATTCGCGAGGAGCGGAGCCAGTTGGTCGATCGCTGGCGACGCGCGGGTGGGGTCCGGACCATGCGGCAGCCGCTCATCGGCACGCTTGCAGGCGGGCAACGCGTTTTGATCAAGGGCGAGCGGC
>NZ_JADYXN010000102.1:0-999 GCF_015864285.1 Pseudoalteromonas sp. NZS100_1 | reverse complement strand
GAGTACATATTTTGCGCTCGCCATTAAGCACTGAAAACCAACGGGTTGCATGTAGTCGCCGCGACTGCCGCCAATGCTGCACCACAGTCCGCGTTGCGCGGCAGGAGGTTTTCGGCTAAGAAAACAGCCACTTTCTGAGACCCCACCAGCCTCTCTGCTAGGAGGCTGGGTTGAGCAGCAAACTTCGCCATTACAACGTGCGTCTGACGCCGACCCAATGGGCTCGGTTGAGCGCGCTTGCCGACGATCGGCAACAGACCCCTGCAAAGCTCGTCCGCGACGCGGTCGATGCCTATCTGGGCGCCAACGATCTGCTGAACGCCAGCCAGCGCCGGCTGGCCCGCATCAGCGAGTTCCAGCAGATCGCGCTCGATATCATCATACGCGAACAATATCCCGAATATCGGGACCGCATCATCGCGGAAGCCGACAAGCGCCTGGAGCAATATCATGGCGCGTAAGGACATCCGCACCGATGGCAGATCGGTCCCGCTCACCCACCATTCCTCCCGCGGCAGGGTGCAGCGCAACGCTGGCAACTTCACCCGTGGCAGCCAGCTCATCACGCATGAAATGCTCATGTGGTTCGCCGGTGCGAAACTGCCGCTGCTGCTCTGGTTCTTTGCGTTCGTGGCGGCCTGGTTCGTGATCATGTCCGTGCGGCTCGACGAGCACGGCTTCCAGCTGATCTGCATGAAGCTCTACGCTATGCTCTGGGACTGGATCGGGCTCGATCCCAACAAGCGCGTGAACGTCGCCCTGCCCAGTGGCGAGGTGATGCGCACCATCATGCCCTATGTGCCCCACATCCCGGATGTCATACGGGCCTGGTCGGTGGCCATGCGCGGCGTTCTCGGTGCCCTTCTGGTCTCGATCTTTGTGGCGATTCCACTCGCCATCTGGTTCGTCGACATGTCCCGCAAGCGTGGCCTTTCGATCCTTCAGGAACGCCATGAGCGCGGCGCCATGCTGGTCAGCAGGGACCTCCTCTACAGATCG
>NZ_JADYXN010000101.1:0-1014 GCF_015864285.1 Pseudoalteromonas sp. NZS100_1 | reverse complement strand
CCGGAGCTTTGGATCCGACAATTAGCGACAAGCCTCAGCCCGGAACGCCGGATAGCCGGAAAACTCGGAGGGTTACGATCAAGGGAGTTTGAAGTGAGCCGCCTGCGGCGTCTTACACTTCCAACTGATCTGCCCCCCGCTGAGTGGCCCAGAGACTATGATAGTCTGGACCACGAAAGGGACGATGAATGCCGAGCAAGAAGCACAAGCCGGAAGAAATTATCGGCAAGCTGCGTGAAGTTGAGATTGTTCTGGCGCAGGGGGCTTCGACCGCCGAAGCCTGCCGTCGGATCGGGGTCAGCGAGCAGACCTATTATCTCTATGGACGGCTCTCCCTTTGCAAGCGGCATTGAAACGTTCTGCGTGGATCAGTTGCAAACATCTATCCGGCGTCAGCTGGTTGTCCAGAGCGCCCAAATGGGAAATCCGCACACGCGCACCTCTACAGCTGGTAGGCCTCAAGGGCCTCGATAATAGTCAGGCTCGTCGCGCGTCGGCTCGATCAGTGCAGTCCATTTCTCCGTCTACTCGCAAACTGGTTCGGTTCTTCAGGCGGCGGCGCGGTATTGATCGCCCGTTCGAAGCACGGCCCAGATTATCCGTGCATTCTTGTTGGCGATGGCAACCGTTGCGCGGTTGAACCCGCGTCGCTCCCGAAGCTGGTTGGCCCATTGGCTGATGGGATCATTTTTATTGGGTGCCGTTCTCACGACGGCACGCGCGCCGTGAACCAATAGGCTGCGCAAATGCTGGCTTCCTCGTTTAGAGATGCCCATAAGCACCGCCTTATCACCGCTCGAGAACTGGCGCGGTACTAATCCAAGCCAGGCCGCCATGTGGCGCCCATTCCTGAAGTCCGAACCATCGCCGACCGCCGCGACAATCGCTGTTGCCGTTTTGGGCCCAACGCCTTTGATCCTGGCGACACGCTGACAGGGCTCGCTCGATTTGAAGACGGCTTCGATTTTCTTGTCGAAATGCTCGATGCGGCGTTCGAGATCGCAGAAGAAATCC
>NZ_JADYXN010000100.1:0-1017 GCF_015864285.1 Pseudoalteromonas sp. NZS100_1 | reverse complement strand
GCAAGGGTGGCCGCAAGTTCGCCCTCTCCAAGGCCCAGGTGCGGCTCGCTCAGGCTGCCATGGCCCAACGCGACACGTCCGTTTCCGACCTTTGCAAGGAACTCGGGATCGAGCGCGTCACTCTCTACCGCTATGTCGGTCCCAACGGGGAACTCCGGGATTACGGTCAGCGCGTGCTTGCTGCCAAAACGCGATGATGATGACGGGAGCCCCGATCAAACTTACCCAAGCGGACGCCGCAGACGTTGCAGACCTGTACAACCGTTGCAGCGACTATTTCCTGTTGCAGGACGGGGCCGCGCCCACGCTGGACGATGCTCGCGAGCTTTTCTCCGATGTGCCGCCCGAAAAGAGCGCCCACAATCAAGCTGTCCTGGGATGGAAGGGGCCTGGCGGCCTATATGCAATCGCGGCCATCCTCCGCGATTATCCGCGTGATGGCACATGGTATCTCGGCTTCATGATCGTAGATGCCGCACAGCGTGGTCGTGGCGTCGGACGCTCAATTTACTCGACGGTCGAAAGCTGGGCCGCTGCGAGAGGTGCCACAGAGATTCGGTTGGCCGTGCTGGAAGCGAATGAAGCGGCAGAGCGATTTTGGCGTTCTCTCGGCTTCATTGAGTATCGGCGCGTTGGGCCAGACACCTTCAAAATGCGTAGCCATCGCCGGATAGAACTGAGCCGTCGCCTTTCTGGCGCGACCGTAGAAGGCAGCAACAAGTAAGATCTCGCGCCGGCTATCTGGGCGAGCTTGGCGTAGGATTCCGCCCCCTCCCGCAAACGCCCCCTAAAATGTCCTTGATCTTCACGCCATCATAGGCCGATCCGGCGAGACCGGGCAGATAGGTCGTGACCGGTTCGTCAACGGACTTGATCGCACCGTCCGCGATCGCGGTGCCGACAAGCGCCGATACCACGCTCTTGCCGACCGACATCGATAACCAGCGGACGTCCGGTCCGCCCGTGAGACGATAGGTTTCATGGACGATCTTGCCGTCCTTCAGGACAAGCAAGGCG
>NZ_JADYXN010000099.1:0-1039 GCF_015864285.1 Pseudoalteromonas sp. NZS100_1 | reverse complement strand
GTTCGGTAATCTGGGCCACCGCATCACGCTTGAACTCATCGCTGCAATCGGGCTTCCCCATCGTCGTCTCCTGTCCTCAAAATTAGGATAGAAAGCATCCAGAAATCTCGGTCGCGTTGACAAAATGCTTCAACCATAGCCGTGCTGCGGCGATGTTGAGGAAGCTGAGGTAGGAAAGCGCGGTTTTCTCGAAGCGTGTCGCGATGCGGCGTTGGTGTTTGAGGAAGCCGAACATGCGCTCGACGCGGTTGCGATCGCGATAGCGGCGATAGTCGGGATGCTCTGGTGCCTTGCGGTTCGAACGCGGCGGGATGACCGGCAGGATGTTGTGCAGGAGCAGGTTCTCGCGGAAACGGTCGCCGTCGTAGCCCTTGTCGGCGAGCAAGGCCGCAGGCTTTGGCACCGGCATGGCCATGAGGCTATCGACACCGCCGTAATCGGAAGCCTCCCCGCCCGTCAGGTAGAAGCCGAGAGGGAGGTCTTGATTGTCGCAGCGGGCGTGGACCTTGCACGTAAAGCCGCCGCGTGATCGACCAAAAGCCTGCGCACAAGCCCCCCTTTTCCGCCCATGGCCGAGACATGACCGCGAACCGTGGTGCTGTCGATCATGTGCTGCCAGTCGTCGGTTAGGCCGAGATCGACCAGAGTTTGCAGCATGGCATCCCAGACGCCTTGCTCGGCCCAGCGCCGGAACCGGACGTAGACCCAGTTCCACTTCCCATAGCGCTCATGCATGTCGCGCCAGGGGCAGCCAACCCGAAGGACGTGCAGCATTCCATTGAGATAGCGCCGGTTATCTCCGGCCGGGCGAGCATGCCTGCCACGCTCGGGTGGGAGCAGCGGCCCGATCAATTCCCATTCTGCGTCGCTCAGGTCGCCGCGATCCATGCTTGCCCTTCCAAAAGGAAGGCTCGAATCAAAACTTCACCGGCTTGGGAATCCCTTTTGTCAACGCGATCTAAGCCCGCGCGGCAGCCGTCAGGCGGTTTGCTGCGCAACCCGGCCAGATTGGCGATTGGCGCTCGATTTCAGCTTTTCA
>NZ_JADYXN010000010.1:0-136952 GCF_015864285.1 Pseudoalteromonas sp. NZS100_1 | reverse complement strand
GCTTAAGTTACAAGCCATCCTGGAAGGCTACGATTTAGCAAAATCTCTTGAGCCAGACTTGTGATCAAGAGACAGCTATTGGGGCTTTTTACTTACTAGTGTTTACTTCTATTGCTCAAAACTACAAGAGTTAACTAATTTTTACGGTATATCTCATGCTCAATATCGTAAATATTTACGCTTAAACTGTCTGATGCTCTGCAGTATGTTTTTAAGCATGAAAGTAGCAGTTCGCTTAACATTTGTTTTTGCTCAATTGAGCGTCCCGCTAAAATATGTACCGCGATATGTATAAACCCTGATTTTCCTGCGCCAAGTTGATATTGCTGATAAGCAATAGCGCGTGTTTTGATGGTTTCTAATTCAAATAAGTTACTTTCGAAAGCGGTAGTGTGAATTTTTTCTACCAGTACTTGTGGTAAAACAGGGAGGTCTTCTGAGTGTTCAATAATAATGTGCGGCATTTAGGCGTTTCCTATTATGAGTTACTGCATGAGCGAGAGTTAATTGTATCAAATACAACAGGGTTCGCTAAACCCTGAGCTATCTAAAATCTTTACTTTAAACTAATTTAGTCGTATTTATTTTTGATGTTAGTATAAAAACAAACAGGTGAACCTTCGCTTAGTAACGTAGGTGCCAAGTTACTTATATATTAATTAAGGATAAGTATGAAATTACCACAAAAATTTAAACGTTTAGCTTTACTTACAGGTGCAGTTGTTACATTAAGTGCTTGCTCTGACGATGTTGCATCGGTAAGTCTGGGGTTATTTACAACTAAGGATGTTGTGGTTAATTCGCAGCAAGATCCAATCCTTGAAGGCGTTACTTGTCATATTAGTCATATAGAGGCTAATTTGGACTTTTCTGATCCCTCTGATATGTCTATAGCATGTCGTCAAACGGGTCCTATTACAGCGCAGCAGCTACAAAAAATAGACCGCAGTAAATCAGGTGAAGTGATATTCAAATCATCTAAAAGTATATTATTTAAATCACTAAAAGTGCGCCGTATTTACGATGCTGAGAATCGTACTTTATTGTACTTATCGTATTCAACTAAAGAATCCAGTGGTAGCCACCACCATGCACTATCAACAGTGCCGCTATACAATACTCAAGCGTGGGATTGGGCACTTACACAAAAAAACTAAACTAGCACTAAAACTTATAAGAGCACCTTATGTTAGCTTTATTTAAATCGGCACCTTTATTGGAAGATCAAGAGCAGCAATGGCTTATTGATACATTTATTTGGGCTGTAGAAAATTTTGATGCAGAGTTTTTTACAAAGCACACTCAAATAATACTGCCAACGGCCACTTTTTTCCCTGATTCGGTATCGAGCATTGAGGAAATGGCGAGTAATGTTTTTACCCGGGTTACTAATTACGCGGGTATGAATGCATGGCCTATTCAATTAGTCGCACCTCAGCAGTTACAACCGCAAGTTTTTCCGCACTTTGAATTTAGTGATGGAATACGTGGCGAAGGCAGCCATCTAATTGTGCCGCCAAGCCATAAGGTCAGTATCTCTTTTAATCCTAATCAGATTAATCAGCCACAAGATTTAGTGGCAAGTTATGCGGGTACTCTGGCCACCATACTTATTCATCACGTTGGGGTGCTACCGCCAGGAGGTAGGGAGTATTTACCACAAGCTGCCGACGCACTTGCCTGTTTTTTAGGATTTGGTGTGATGATGAGCAACACGGTGTATCAGTTTAAAGGCGGTTGTGGCTCTTGTTATAATCCATACGCTAACCGTGAAGCTAAGTTAAGTGAAACACATACGGTATTTATGCATGCCCTGATTAGCTACTTTAAAAACGATAAAGTGTCTAAAAAGCATTTAAAGCCGCATTTACGTGGTCAGTTTAAAAAAGCGCAAAAAGAAATTAAAGCATTGGTAAATAACTCGGCTAACCCGCTGTTATTAGCTTATTCGCCAAACTAGCAAGGATCTGCGTGGAATACTTAGATGAATTTTTACTGATTGTTATTGCTCATTTTTTTGCAGTAGCAAGCCCAGGGCCCGACTTTGCCGTAGTACTTAAGCAAAGTGTGCAACAAGGAAGGCGCAATGCATTGTGGACAAGCGCCGGTGTTGGCGCTGCTATTTTACTGCACGTTGCCTATTGCGTTTTAGGTGTTGCGCTTATTTTAACGCAATCGCCTAGTTTATTTATGGCGCTTAAGTATCTTGCCGGTGCATATTTAGCTTATTTAGGCGTACAAGCACTCAGAGCTGCAAAACCTCCAGCAAGTAATGAAGGCGAGGCTGCAAAAGATGTTGAAAAAAAAACCGTCCAAGAAGAATCCGTTTGGCTTGCTTTTAGGCGCGGCTTTTTCACAAATGCATTAAACCCAAAAGCCACGTTATTTTTTATGTCATTATTTACACTCGTGATTAGCCCAACAACACCGACTAGCGTACAGGTCGGTTACGGTGTGTACATGGCATTGGCTACTTGGGCGTGGTTTTCAATGCTTTCAATAATACTTTCTAGAAATAATGTAAGGGGTTTTTTCCAACAACGCGGTTATTGGTTTGACCGTGGAATTGGCGTTATTTTAATTGCTCTTGCAGTACGTGTTGTTATTTAACTTATTTAAAAAGTACAGGAGATAAAATGCCGTTATATAATTTTTCGTTTGGCTCCAATATGTCATCTAATCGTTTGTTAGCGCGCTTACCTAATGTAAAGCGTGTAGGAACAGCGGTACTTAAAGGTTACGAGCTAACTTTTGATATGCTATTTAAAGATGGCTCTGGCAAATGCAGTATTTGCCCAAGCGATAAAGAAGGCGCGCTGGTTTACGGCGTTATTTATGAGCTTAATGAAGATGAAAAAGTTATTTTAGATGGTATTGAGGGCGTAGGTTACGACTGCGTAGATATAGCCCCAACGCTTCTAACGGGTGAGACTGTAACTGCACATTGTTATATAGCTAATACCCATGACAGCGATGTACTCCCATACGATTGGTACATAAAACACGTTCATCGCGGATCACTTGAAGCGGGCGTACCAAAAGAATACAGTGATGCGATATTAAATCGCGCACAAAAAAGCGATACCAATCAAGAGCGCGCAGCAATTGAATTTGCAGTTCATCAAAAATAATAAAATAGGATTGATATGAAATTAACCAAACTTGCCGCAATTGCACTACTAGCAGGCACTTCGTTTAGTAGCTGGGCACAAGTTGATACCAACAAAATTGACGACGTTATTAAAGCGTCAATGGCGCGTTTTGACGTACCCGGTATGGCAGTCGCCATTGTTGAAAACGATAAAGTAATATTTGCTAAAGGCTTTGGTGTAACTAATCTCGATACCAACAAAAAAGTAAACAAAGACACCTTGTTTGGTATTGCTTCAAACACGAAAGCGTTTACAACAGCAGCGCTTGCCAAGTTAGTTGATGAGGGGAAGTTAAGCTGGGATGACCGCGTAATTGATCATTTACCAGAGTTTAAATTATACGACTCATACGTAACACGCGAAATGCGTATTCGTGATTTATTAAGTCACCGCAGTGGGCTAGGGCTTGGGCAAGGCGATTTAATGATTTGGCCAAGTACCGACAAGTCAGTTGATGAAATTTTAGCGGGATTACAGTATTTAAAACCAGCGAGCAGTTTTCGTAGTAAATACGCTTATAACAACTTGATGTTTGTTACCGCTGGTGAGGTGGTTGCACGTGTGTCGGGTATCAGCTGGAACGATTACATCGAAAAAAATATATTACAGCCGCTGCACATGGATAACTCACGCGCGGGATTTTCACGTATTCCAAAAAGTAATAAAAACTGGGCGACAGGTCATATTCCTATGGATGGCACGCTTCATCCATTTTTTGTGAATTACTTAGAAGATTTTAGAGGTGCAGGTGCCATTGCTTCAAGTGTAAGCGATATGAGCCAATGGCTTCGTACGCAATTAGCAGGCGGTAAAATGCCAAGTGGCGAGCAGCTGTTTAGCGAAAAGCAACAAGCGCAAATGTGGCACCCACATATTACGTCTATGGCGTCTAAAAGTGCGTTTGAATCGTATCATCAGCAGTTTAGGGGTTATGGGTTAGGTTGGAGTATTGAAGACTACCACGGCTTTAAAAAGCTAGGTCATGGCGGTGGTATTTTAGGGATGGTATCGCAAGTTACTTTATTGCCTGAGAAAAAACTCGGTATTGTTATTTTATCTAATCAACAAGCTTTCGGTGCACTTTCGGCAGTAACCCATGAAGTACTTGAAGATGCACTTGAGCTCGAAGATAAAGACTGGGTAGAGGATTTAGCTAAAAGTCATTTTGAAGGTAAACAACAGGCGTACGCTAATGCAAAACCAGAAGCCCCCGCTGACTACCAACCACAATTACCAAACATTAATTACACCGGTACATTACATGATGATTGGTATGGCGATGTAATTATTGAGCAGCTTGATAGTAAATTGCATATTGATTTTACGCATACTAAGCGCTTAAAAGGCACACTTGAGCATTACACTGGTAATACATTTATAGTTAAGTGGGATGAAAAGCTGCTTGAAGCGGATGCGTTTATTCGTTTTGAAATGAGCTCACAAAACCGTGTAAACAGCGCTAAAATGCGTGCAGTATCAACACAAATTACCGACTTTAGCTTTGATTTTAGAAACCTACATTTAAAAGCAAAATAGCTAATAACATTGATATTCAAGGTATCGATATTTAAAGTATCGATATACACCAAAGTCGCAAAGCCACCCGTCGGTGGCTTTGTTATATTAAGCATTCAATTTACTTTGGCTAGGAGCATTTTATGCGTACTGCAGTTATTTCACACCCTCATTGCCGTAAACATAAAATGATAGACGACCATCCTGAGTGCCCAGAGCGCTTAGATGCAATTACCGACAGGTTATTAGCCAGCGGTGTAGATGTTGGCTTAACACACCTGCAGGCACCTAAGGCCGAGCGTGAGCATTATTTACTTGCTCACGATGAGGCTTTAGTTAAACACGTAGAAACTACACTACCAACCGAAGGACTCGCTAATTTAGATGGCGATACGTGGTTGTGCCCCGATTCGTTTAAAGCGATTGAGCGGGCAGTAGGTGCCGGATTGTTAGCTGTTGACGAAATACTTGCTGATAAACTCGATGCTGCTTTTTGTTCTGTGCGCCCGCCAGGGCATCATGCTAATAAAGATTCATCATCTGGGTTTTGTGTGTTTAATAACTTAGCTATTGCCGTTAAGTACGCTCAAAGCAAAGGGGTTAAGCGCATTGCGATTGCTGACTTTGATGTACACCATGGGAATGGCACACAAGACATTTTTATTGATGACGAAAACGTACTGCTTTGTTCGTTATTTCAGTATCCGTTTTACCCAAATACAGCGGTTAAAAATAATAGTCATATAGTTAATTCACCTCTGCCAATTGCTAGTAATGGCGACGACCTAAAAGAGGTGTTTACTGGGCAATGGTTACCAAAATTAAAAGCGTTTAAGCCTGAATTACTTTTTATAAGCGCAGGGTTTGATGCACACCTAGAAGATGATATGGCGAGCTTAAAGTTTGTAGAGGATGACTACATTTGGCTTACCGAGCAACTATGTGGTGTTGCTAAAGAGGGCGGCTGCAAAGGTGTTATTTCGTACTTAGAAGGTGGCTATGCGCTATCAGCTTTAGGTCGCAGTGCTGTAGCGCATATAAAAGTGCTTACTGAGGTTTAAATAAAGAGAGTGTTTATAGCCCTAATAAATCAAACGCCTGCGCTGTGCTTAGGGTTTTGATTTTACCAAGGCAGCATTGTCCTTCATTTAATAAGTAAGCTGTAACAAACTGTGCTAGTTGCTCGCCATTCAATTCAGGGCAAGCAGTGCCTTGTAAATTAAGGTAGTCACCTTGCTTATTAAGTACTCGCACATCGCTTAGTTCACTTTGCATAACGCTGTGTAAGCACTCTTGTTGCTCTTGTTGGTTATGGGCTATCTCAAGCTCATTATAAATAACCAATAACTGTGGATAGCTGTTTAACATAGCCCGTTAGCCTACGGTTACTTCATAAGACGTAAATTTACGAATATTAATAACGCCTTTTTCAAAAATTAAGTACTGGCCTTTAATACCTTGTAAAACACCACTTACAACAGGGTCTTTATCAAAGTTAAATGAGCTGATTTTTGTTGGGTATTCGGTTACTGGAAAGTTTAAATCAACTACATCTTCATCAAGTTGTTCTATTGCTGTTGCGCCAAATAATTCACTGAGCTCGTTTAGCTTTTCACTAATTTGTGGGATCAGCTCGGCTGCAGCTGCTTTTAAGTCAATTGCTTCGTTTTGACCTTTTAGCATATTGCGCCAATTCGTTTTATCGGCAATAAATTCAGCCAATGCAACTTCCACTAAACCTGATTGCAGGCGAGTTTGCACTTTAAAAATAGGTAATGCCTGAGTCGCGCCTTGATCAACCCAACGAGTCGGTATTTGTGTGTGGCGGGTAATACCTACTTTTAACCCAGAGGTGTTAGCGAGATATACATAGTGTGGGATCATGCAGTTTTCTTCGCCCCACAGTGGCTCTCGGCAAGTGCCTTGATCGTAGTGGCAGGTTTCTGGTTTCATAATACACATATCGCAACTAGCGAGCTTGCGCATGCATACAAAACAGTGACCTTGAGAATAGCTTTTTTTGGTTTTTTTACCGCAGTTAGAACATAAAATAGTGCCACTAAAGGTAAGCGTAAGCTCCTTACCTATAAATGCATTTAAGTCTACTAGGTGTTCACCTACAGGTAAGTGATATTGTACTGGTTCGGTTAAGCTCGATTTTAATTTACGCAGTGTGCCTTGCATCTTTACTTGGCCCCTAAAGATGTTAAAAAGAGGAGTCTAACATTTTTAAGCTATATTGGCTTTTTAAGAAGTGTAAATAGTCGGTGTAAGGCAGTGCTTTTGCGTATAAATAACCTTGGGCGTAGTCAGCGTTCATATCTTTGAGTAAGTGATGGATTTCCTGGGTTTCTACCCCCTCAATTGTTATTGATAAATTGAGGTTATGCGCCATATCAATGGCTGTTTGTACAATAACCTGGTGAGTAGGGTTATTAGGTAAATCAAAAACAAATGACTTATCTATTTTAAGTTCACTAAAGTGATAATTGACTAAGTAGCTAAGTGACGCATAGCCTGTCCCAAAGTCATCCAGTACTACTTTAATACCTAATGCGGTTAGCTCATCAACTAACTTTATAAGTGCATCTTGGCTATCTACGAAGGCCGATTCGGTTAGTTCAAATTTAAGTAACTGTGCCGGCACTTGGTATTTAATTAAAATATTTTCTACTTTTTCGGCTAAATTATTTATAGTTAAGTTTTTAGCGCTTAAATTTACGCTAATTGTGTGCTCGTTATAGCCATTTTTTGTAAGCTTGACTATGTCTTTACAGGCTTGCTCTATTACCCACAGTGTTAGCTCGTTAATAATGCCTGTGTGCTCAGCAAGTATTATTAGTTCTTCAATTGATAAGTTGCTGTAAGTTGGGTCGGGCCAACGTAATAAAGCTTCAGCACCACTTACGTGGTTACTTAATAAGTTTATTTGAGGTTGGTAATAAAGTGCCAGTTGATTTGTTTTGATGGCTTGTTGCAGCTTAGCGGCTAGAGCAACGTCCATCATTAGATTATTACCGTTTGACGATGACCCAACTTGATTAACGCTACCTTTTGCTTTTTTAAGCGCTAAATAACCACGCTTTAACCAATATTCAAAGTCGTTACTCTTACCTGCACTACTAATACCTATACTGTAACTAAGCTGCAGGTTTAGCCCTTTAATTTCATATTGTTTTGGTAGGCTGCTAATTATTTTAGTCAGTAGTGCTTCTAGCATTTCTTGGTTTTGTGTTTTAGTAGAAATACAGGCAAATACGCCACTGCTTAAATCGGCTAAGCGTGGGCTGGTGTTTAAATCTGTTTCGAGGTTTGTAAATTCGCGTTCATGGCTGAGTTCTAATTCAAGCTCTTTGGCTACATGCTTTATAAGTGTGTAGCCCTGAGAAGAGGTAATAATTGTATTGAGCGAATTAAAGTGACGTATTTTTATTAAACATAAAGTTGTTGAGCGGTTTTGGCTTTGTAGCGCCATAAATGCTTGTTTTAGCTTGGAGCTATTAAGTAACTTTGTTTGTTGTGTGTGCGTGGCATGGTAAAGCGCACGTTCGCGCTGATACCTTACTCGGTCAGCTAACGCCATTGCCATTAAAATAACTTCGCACAAAATAGCCATTAAAAAGGCATGGCGGGAGGTAAAGCTATAAGCCAAAAAGCCAGTGAGCTCCATAGGCTGTATTACCGCACCAAATATCAGCGGTATCCACGAAAGTACATAAAACTTAGCCCACCTAAAGCCGCTACGTAGCTTGTTATAAATTAAAATAATACAAACAACGTATAAAAGTGCCATTACACAAAAAAACAACGGGGCTGCAATGTACTCAGGAATAAATAGACTAGCTATAGCCATTACTGACATAAACAAAAGCAGTTTTACGCTCATTTTGTATCGCCAGCAATTGTCCTTGTGATAGCGTAAAAACATAGTACAAAAGGCGAGAGTGAAAAATGATATTGCGTAGTTAAAAAATATGACTTTTTCGTGAATATATAACTGCCATTGCACTGGCCATAAATAAAATCCAAAACCAAGGACTGCACCCAATAAGGTTAACGCACTAATGATATAGCCAATATAAATTAAATAAACACGGTCTTTTATGCCAAAATAAAGCACCAAGTTATAAAGCGCAGCCATCAATAGCACGCCTACAAAAATACCCCAGATCCCAGTTTGAGAGCGCACTAAGTCAATAAACTCTTTATCACGATATAAGTTTACAGGTGTTTTACTTATGCCGACTGTGTCTATTTTCATTACTAGGCGCTGTGACGATTTTCTTTCTACTAAAAAACGAATATGCGGTACGCTGTATTCAAACAAAGAGAGGGCTTCTTCTTTATCGCCGAGTTTGTATGTTTCAATTAGTTTGTTGTTTTTATCGAGGCGATACACCGTAAGGTGATCGACCATAGGGTTGTCAAAATGTGCCACAACATTTTGCTTGTTAAGGCTTTTATTTTCTAAATCAAGAAACAACCAATAGTTTTGCTGGCTAAAACTCCATGGAACACCTGAAAATGGTTGATGAGTAAGTAATTCAGGTTGGTTAATGATGGTATCGAATGTTTTAGTTTTGGTTTCGTCAATATAGTAGGCGTAATCGAGGTACATTGGAGCCGTTTTATCAATTGTATATCGTGTAGGCACGACAAGGTTTGATGCCAATGTACTGATTATAAAAAATATAAATATCAGTATGGCAACAGCAATTGCATGGTAACGTAAAGTTCTTAGTTCCAACGTTAATTTACTTTTAAAAAACCTTTTAATTAGTGTAGCACTAAAAAAGCGCAGATAAACTGCGCTTTTGTAGTTAAATTAACTGGTTATACCAATGAATAGGTATTACAGGCTATTGCTCGCGTGCAATAGCACGGTAAGCTATATCAGTACGATATTCCATACCATCCCAGCTAATATGTTTAACAAGCTCATAGGCGCGCTGCTGCGCTTGCGTAACAGTGTTACCAAGTGCTGTTGCGCATAATACGCGACCGCCTGCGGTTACAACGTCATTGCCACTTTGCTTAGTACCCGCATGAAACACTTTTTCACCCGCAGGGTAATCAACTTTTAGCCCCGAAATTGCATCACCTTTAGGGTAATCACCAGGGTAACCTTTAGCTGCAAGTACAACACCAACGGCTGCGCGTGGGTCAAACTTAATCGTTGTTTTATCAAGTTCTACACGGTTAGCAGCTTCAATCAATTCAACTAAGTCTGATTGTAAACGTAGCATCATTGGTTGAGTTTCAGGGTCGCCAAAGCGACAGTTGTACTCAATTACTTTAGGGGTACCTGTTTCGTCAATCATCAAACCTGCGTATAAAAAGCCGGTGTACGGATGGCCTTCGCTTGCCATGCCTTCTACCGTAGGGTAGATCACTTCGTTCATAATACGCTGGTGGATTTCATCCGTAACAACTGGCGCAGGTGAGTATGCACCCATGCCACCCGTGTTAGGACCGGCATCGCCATTGTAAGCGCGTTTATGGTCTTGACTGGTAGCAAATGGTAATACGTTTTTGCCATCAACCATTACAATGAAAGACGCTTCTTCACCCTCTAAAAATTCTTCAATAACAACACGACTTCCCGCATCGCCAAAAGCATTACCCGCAAGCATATCGCGAATAGCATCTTCGGCATCGGCTTCCGTCATTGCTACAATTACGCCTTTACCTGCAGCTAAACCATCTGCTTTTACAACAATTGGCGCGCCTTTTTCTTTTAAATAAGCTAGGGCTGGGTCAATTTGTTCAAACGTTTGATAATCGCCTGATGGAATATTGTGGCGTGCTAAAAAATCTTTAGTAAACGATTTAGAGCCTTCAAGCTGGGCTGCGCCTGCCGTTGGGCCAAAAATAGCCATGTTATGTTCACGAAACTTATCAACAACACCCAGTACTAACGGTATTTCTGGACCTACAATAGTAAGCTCTACCTTATTTTGCTGTGCAAAACTAAGTAAACCCTCTAAGTCGTCAACGTTTATTGCTACGTTTTCAAGTTTTGGTTCAAGTGCAGTACCTGCATTACCAGGGGCTACAAATACAGTATTTACTTTGGTGTTTTGAGCGGCTTTAAACGCAAGTGCGTGTT
Source organism: Pseudoalteromonas sp. NZS100_1 (assembly GCF_015864285.1). Lineage (NCBI taxonomy): Bacteria > Pseudomonadati > Pseudomonadota > Gammaproteobacteria > Alteromonadales > Pseudoalteromonadaceae > Pseudoalteromonas > Pseudoalteromonas sp. NZS100_1. The sequence goes on along the minus strand of NZ_JADYXN010000010.1, from coordinate 126,176 downwards.
CGCGGCCGCCGCTGCCAATGACTAAAACATTCATGGCGAAAATTCCTATTTAAAGCGGTTTCTTAAATTTCAGCGTCATGCGGTCGCTTTCACCAATGGCTTTATATTTGTCAGCATCTTGTTCGCCGAGTCTTAAGCTTGGTGGTAGCGTCCATACACCTTTAGGGTGATCGGCTGTATCTTTTGGATTTGCATTTATTTCACTGCTTGCTACTAATTCAAACCCAGCTTGTTTAGCAAGGTCTACTACGTAGCTCTGCTTCATATAACCTGATGTTTTTTGATCTTCGTCAGCACGTTCTTCAGCTAAACGGTGTTCAACTAAACCTAATGTACCACCTGGTTTAAGGGCTTTATAAAAAGCTTGGAATGCACTTAATGCACCGCTTTTATCTTTGCCCATATACCAGTTATGCACATTACGAAAAGTTAAAACCATATCGGCACTACCAGCTGGCGCAATATCTAAATGTGTTACAGGTGCAAACTCAGTAATTTTAACGCTACTAAAGCGCTCATCTTCAGCTACTTTTTGTTTAAAGCCCGCAAGAGAGCGTTGGTAGTAGCCAACTGATGAATCAGCAGGAAAGTGCGCGGCATAATAAGTGCCTTGCTCTTTTAGTGCTGGCGCTAAAATTTCACTATACCAACCACCGCCTGGCGCAATTTCAACAACCGTCATAGTTGGTTTAAAGCCAAAAAATGCAAGTGTTTGAGCCGGGTGACGATATTCGTCACGAACGCTGTTTTTAGCGCTACGTTCGCTTGATTGAAGTGCATGCTCAAGGCTCGATTCGTGGTTATGGCTAAGCGCCATAGTCGATGTCATCGTTAGTGTGGCTACAAGTAGCGATTTTAGCGCAAATTTCATTGTTTGTTCCTTCACATTATAATTTTAAATAGGTTATTGAATAATCAGAATACGTGAATTTATAGCAAACAAAAAGGGTTAAACCAACGTTTAACCCTTTGTGTGATTAGTGGCGGAAATGGCGCATACCAGTAAGTACCATTGCCATGCCAGCTTCATCAGCAGCTGCAATCACTTCTTCATCACGCATTGAGCCACCTGGCTGAATTACCGCAGTAATGCCAGCGGCTGCTGCTGCGTCAATGCCATCACGGAATGGGAAGAACGCATCAGACGCCATAACTGAACCTTTAACTTCAAGGTTTTCGTCTGCAGCTTTTATGCCTGCAATTTTAGCTGAGTATACGCGGCTCATTTGGCCTGCGCCTACACCAATGGTCATACCGTCACGGGCATAAACAATTGCGTTTGATTTAACAAACTTAGCGACTTTCCAGCAAAACAGTAAATCTTTAAGTTCTTGCTCTGTAGGTTGACGTTTAGAAACAACTTTTAAGTCGCCTTGCGTTACCATGCCTAAATCGCGGTCTTGAACTAAAATACCGCCGTTAACGCGTTTAATATCTTGGCCAGCTGCTTTACCTGTCCACTGTCCACATTCTAATAAACGAACGTTCTTTTTAGCTTCAACAATTTTTGCAGCGTCGCTCGAAATACTAGGTGCGATAATTACTTCAACAAACTGAAGATCAACAATTGCTTGTGCAGTTGCTGCATCTAGCTCTCGGTTAAAGGCAATAATGCCACCAAATGCTGATGTAGGGTCTGTTTTAAAAGCGCGCTCGTATGCTTGTAGAATATTGTCCCCAATTGAAACACCACACGGGTTAGCATGTTTTACAATTACGCACGCAGGTACGTCAAATTCTTTAACACATTCAAGTGCTGCATCGGTATCTGCAATATTATTAAATGACAGTGCTTTACCTTGCAGCTGAGTTGCTGTTGCAACTGATGCTTCAGCAATGTCACTTTCAACATAAAAAGCAGCATCTTGATGTGAGTTTTCACCGTAACGCATATCTTGCTTTTTAGTGAACTGCATATTGATAGTACGTGGGAATTTAGTCTCTACAGCAGCTTCCTCGGTGTAATCAGGAACCATTTTACCGAAGTAGTTAGCAATCATGCCATCGTATGCGGCAGTGTGCTCGTAAGCTGCAATCGCTAAGTCAAAACGTGTTTTATATGTAGTAGAGCCATTATTGTTTTGCATTTCACTAATAACACGGTCGTAGTCACTCGCGTTTACCACGATTGTTACGTCTTTGTGGTTTTTAGCGGCTGCACGAACCATTGTAGGGCCGCCAATATCAATATTTTCAATAGCATCTTCAAGGCTGCAGTTTTCTTGAGCGACTGTATTCGCAAAGGGGTATAAGTTAACTACAACTATGTCGATAGCAGAAATGTTGTTATCTGCCATTACGCTTTCATCTTGTCCGCGACGGGCTAATATGCCGCCGTGAATTTTTGGGTGAAGAGTTTTTACGCGACCATCCATGATTTCAGGGTGGCCTGTGTGATCTGATACTTCAGTCACTTTTATGCCGTTATCAGCAAGTAGTTTACATGTACCGCCAGTTGATAATATATCAACGCCTTGCGCTTCTAGTGCGCGGGCAAATTCAACAATACCGGTTTTATCAGACACACTTAATAGTGCGCGACGAATGGGACGATGAGTATCCATTGTAGTTTGATTTCCTCAGTTAATGAGCTAGCTTAGAAGCGGGCATTTTAACTGATTACAACTCAAAAAACGACTTATAAAGCGCTGATGAGGGTGAGCATTTTGCAACTCGGCTATTAAACTACGGGCATAAAAAAAGCACCCTAGGGTGCTTTTTTAATAATTAGCTGTGATAAATCACAGCCAGCATATTAGTTCATGCCGTATTTTTTAAGCTTTTTACGTAAAGTACCACGGTTGATACCTAGTAAAATTGCTGCACGAGTTTGGTTACCACGTGTATATGTCATCACTTCTTCAAGTAATGGCGCTTCTAGCTCTGAAAGAACAAGGTCGTAAACGTCTTGCACATCTTGACCGTTAAGCTGCTTTAAATAGTGGTGAACAGCTTTTTTTACTGCATCACGCAATGGCTGCGGTTTCTCGTGTGACTGAACATGAGGGTTAGTGATAAATGGAGAAGTCACGTTTTGTTCGAACATTATTAAGTCTCTTTCTTTCTTAGTTAGCTGCTAGTGTTTTAAAGTATTGCTCTAATGCGACGACCTGTGCTTGTGGGTTGTCGAGCGCATTAAATACTCGCCTAAACTGACCATCACTGTCATGGGTTTGCAAATACCAAGATACATGTTTGCGAGCAATTCGCGCTCCCATTGGCTCACCGTAAAACAGATGGAGGTTTGTTAAATGCTCCATTAAAATACTGCGCACCTCTGCAATAGCAGGCGGCTGTAAGTGTTCCCCAGTTCGCAAATAGTGGTCTATCTCCCTAAATATCCAAGGGCGACCTTGGGCGGCTCGGCCAATCATAATGGCATCTGCACCCGTATAGTCTAAAACCTGTTTTGCTTTTTCTGGTGATGTAATATCACCATTGGCAACAACAGGAATCGACACTGAACGTTTTATATCCCTAATCGTGGCGTACTCAGCATCACCTTTGTACATACATGCGCGCGTACGCCCATGTACAGCAAGTGATGCAATGCCATAACGTTCAGCTATTCTCGCAATCTCTACACCATTACGGTTATCCGGATCCCATCCTGTACGGATTTTAAGTGTCACAGGTATATCAACAGCATTAACGACTGCATCAATAATCTCTTCCACAAGTTCAGGAAACTGTAATAAGGCAGAGCCTGCGAGTTTCTTGTTCACTTTTTTTGCTGGGCACCCCATATTGATATCTATGATCTGTGCACCGTTAGCAACATTGAATTGTGCGGCCTGCGCCATAAGCTCAGGATCTGCTCCTGCAATTTGCACAGCGCGTATACCCGACTCACCGCTGTGATCCATACGGTTCATCGACTTTTCCGTTTTCCAAACCTTAGGATTAGACGATAGCATTTCAGAAACAGCTAGCCCTGCGCCTAAACGACGGCAAAGTTGTCTAAATGGTCTGTCTGTAATGCCAGCCATTGGCGCGACAATTACATTATTCTCAAGTTGGTATTTACCGATACGCACTATATTCAATAGGCCTCTTTTCAAGGGGCGCTAAGTTTACGGTTTTTTTCACAAAAATCAAAGGCTATAAATTGAACAAAAGTAACTTTTTTTTGCCCTTTTCGTATTGACATTTGATAACCACATGACAAGTAGGTTGATTTGTTTGAAATTTATACAAGTTTTATTTTTTACACAATAATCAGAAAACTTTTAATATGTAAAAAAATAGTAAAGCCTGTTAAATACAGGCTTTACATGCAGGTTTTGAGTTAATGCTCTAAATTTGGTTATGCAGTTTATTACGCTTTTTTAGTGCCACTTACTCGAGTCCAATCACCTTCAACGGCAATGTCATCTAGTTCAATAAATGGTGCATAAATATCAGCAACTGATTGTGCTTGTTCTTCTAAAATACCCGACATGGCAATTTTTCCACCAGGCTTTAGTAAACCTAAAATTACACTGTGCAATTCGCGAAGTGGCTGGGCTAATATATTTGCCACTACTATGTCGGCGGTAAACTCAGGTTGGTTTTCTGGAAGGTATACTTCGAGTTTGTCTGCAACGCCATTACGGTTAGCATTATCGAGGCTTGCCTCAAGCGCTTGAGGATCAATATCAATCCCAATCATGCGCTCTGCGCCTAGTTTTATAGCTGCAATACCTAAAATGCCTGAGCCACAACCAAAATCAACAACCGTTTTACCTGTTAGATCTTGGCTTTCTAACCACTTAAGACATAAGGCCGTTGTTGCATGTGTGCCCGTACCAAAAGCAAGGCCAGGGTCAAGCAGTACATTTACTGCATCAGGATCTGGAATGTCGCGCCAGCTTGGACAAATCCATAGCCTTTCACCAAATTGAATAGGGTGGAAGTTATCCATCCATTCACGTTCCCAGTCTTTATCCTCAAGCTGCTCTATTTTGTATACTAAATTGTCTTTTAGTTCATCATGGCGTTTCAATAACGCAACGACTTCATTCATATCGTGATTAGCTTCAAACAAGCCAATTACTGTTGTATCAGCCCAAAATACAACGGTGCCAATTTTGGGTTCGTAAATAGGGGTGTCTTTTGCGTCAATAAAGGTTACTGAAGCACTACCCGCTTCCATTAATAGGTCACTTACTGCATCTGCTGTTGCAGCATTGGCGTTAATACGAATTTGGATCCAAGCCATGATTATTTCCTTCAAATAGAAAAAAGGCCGCTATAGCGGCCTTTTTAGTTTATATAGTAGCGCTAAATTATTTAGCGTCTAAAAAGCTTTTCAGTAAATCTGAGCGAGAAGGGTGGCGTAATTTACGCAGCGCTTTCGCTTCTATTTGACGAATACGTTCACGTGTTACGTCAAACTGTTTACCTACTTCTTCTAAGGTGTGGTCGGTATTCATATCAATACCAAAACGCATACGTAGTACTTTAGCTTCACGGGCTGTTAGGCCTGCAAGTACATCGTTAGTTGCGCCACGAAGAGACTCCATTGTTGCCGAATCGATTGGCGAATCAATAGTTGTATCTTCGATAAAGTCACCTAAGTGAGAATCTTCATCATCACCGATTGGTGTTTCCATTGAAATTGGCTCTTTAGCAATCTTAAGTACCTTACGGATTTTATCCTCAGGCATCATCATGCGTTCTGCTAATTCTTCTGGATTTGGCTCACGACCCATTTCTTGTAACATTTGACGAGAAATACGGTTAAGTTTATTAATCGTTTCAATCATATGTACTGGAATACGGATTGTTCTTGCTTGGTCAGCAATAGAGCGAGTGATTGCTTGACGTATCCACCACGTAGCATAAGTAGAGAACTTATAACCACGGCGATATTCAAACTTATCAACTGCTTTCATCAGACCAATGTTACCTTCTTGAATTAAATCCAAGAATTGTAAGCCACGGTTTGTATATTTTTTAGCAATTGAGATTACAAGACGTAAGTTAGCTTCAACCATTTCTTTTTTCGCACGGCGTGCTTTCGCTTCACCAATGCTCATTCGACGGTTAATGTCTTTAATACGCTCAATGCTTAAACCTGTTGTTTGTTCAATAACAGATAGTTTATTAATGCTACGAATGATTTCTGGCTTAACTTCTTCAAGTTTAGCTGAGTATTTTTCGTTACCTGAAATTTCTAAATCAACCCATGAAGCGTCAGTTTCGTTATTAGCAAAATGCTTAACGAATGTTTTCTTCGGTAATTTAGCAATTTGTACAGCTTGTTTCATGATTAGACGTTCTTGAACGCGAACACGATCCATCATTTCACGCATGTTATTTACCATGCGGTCAAACTGTTTAGGTATTAATTTAAAGGTTCTGAAAAGCTCACCAATTTCAAAAATGGCGGCTTGTGATTCAGGATGCGAACGACCTTTAGCTTCAAACGTATCACGTGCTTTATTGTATAAATCACGTAAATTTTCAAAATGAATGCGCGCTTCTTCAGGATCTGGCCCTGTGTCTACTTCTTCTTCATCTTCGTCATCGCTATCAGCATCATCTTTGTCATCTTTATCGTCATCAAGTTGCTTAGCACTTAATTCTGAACCGATATTAGTTGCTGAAATTGGCGCTGTATCTTCATTAGGATCGATAAATCCAACGATGATATCGCTTAAACGCATTTCTTCAGCTTCAAACTTATCCCACTGCTCTAGCAGGTAAGTGATTGCTTCAGGGTACTCTGCAACAGAAATCTGTACTTGGTTAATGCCTTCTTCGATACGTTTAGCGATTACAATTTCGCCTTCACGTGTAAGAAGTTCAACAGTACCCATTTCACGCATGTACATGCGAACCGGATCCGTTGTACGGCCGATTTCTTTTTCTACAGTCGCAAGGGCTGCAGCGGCAGCTTCAGCTGCGTCTTCGTCTGTCGTTGTTTCTTGCATCATTAATTCATCAGCATCAGGCGCGTTTTCGCTAACCTTGATACCCATATCATTAATCATGCTTATGATATCTTCTACTTGATCTGAGTCTATAATGTCTTGTGGAAGGTGATCATTTACTTCTGCAAAAGTTAAGTAGCCTTGCTCTTTACCTTTTTGAATCAGAAGTTTTAATTGTGACTGAGGAGTTGGATCCATAGAGATTGTTTCTTCCACTCTGATAAGTTGATACAACAGGCGCCATCATGTAGTTTGCATTAAAGCCAACTAGAATAATGTGACGCAGTGAATAGCACAGTATAACAGTTTAAATCAATTTTGACTAGGGTCTGTTGGCCTTTCAGGATTAAAGTTTGTTCTATCCAAGGGTGGTTTAATCGCGGCGCCAGGTTTGTAACCTAGTGGGCTAAGTCAAAACCGGGCAACAAAGAGTAAACCTCCCTTGGGACGAACCCAAAGGGCAGCGCGTGTTCGGCATTTATGCTGCGTTATCGCCTATTTATGTGGAATAACCACACTACATAGGCTCTGCCTTGTCTAAATACCAAACACACTGCTGTAAACTTAACCTCGAAAGATAAACAGACCCTAACTGTTAGTGGCTTTTAACGCTGTCATTAACAAATGACACTCAAGTCTTTCGTCGCTACTAAGGCCTTGAGTCTTGTCCTTTATTAATAGGGTCTCGAGTCGATAATTTAAACACTGATCTTCAATAAACTTGAAAGTATTTTTAAAAACCGTCTCTAAACGCTCTTCATTTATGTCGTGTTGCCACGTTGCAAGCTTGATTAAGGGCTCGTAATCTTCAGTTCCTCTAAAAAATTCGAGTAGTTGCGCTGTGGTAATGCTTTCTTTTTCTAAAGCTTGCTCTTGTAAGCGTAATAATAGCCCTATACCAGCAATATTCATTTGTGCGAGTTCAGGTAAATATGGCACATTTTTAGCTAAGTTAGGGTGTTGAATTAAAATACCAATCGCTTGACGCATTGGTGTTATTTTAAACTTACGTTCAATCGAATGCTGTTGCTTTGGTGTTTTCAAACGGTTATTTAATTGCTCACGTGTTCTTCCGATTAAACGCCCTAATTGTTCAAGAATGTTTTCTTGATAAAATTCACTTGGGATTTTTTCAATTAATGGAAGTGCTGCACTGAGTAATTTAGCTTTTCCTGAGTCGAGTGTTAAATCAACTTCTTGGCTTAATTTATTAAACAATACCTTGGTAAAGTCATCTGCTTGGCTTAGGCGCAATTCGAATTGCTCCTTACCTTCTTTTTGTACAAGAGAGTCTGGGTCTTCGCCATCGGGTAAAAAAGTAAATTGCAGTGCTTTACCATCATTTAAATAAGGAAGTGCGTTTTCAAGCGCTCTCCAAGCTGCATCACGGCCAGCTCTGTCGCCATCGTAACAACAGATTACTTTATCTGTTGTTCTAAACAGCGTATGCATGTGCTCGCTTGTTGTTGCGGTACCTAGTGATGCAACGGCATATTCAATCCCTTGCTCGGCTAGGGCAACAACATCCATGTAACCTTCCACAACCATTACATGCTCAAGTTTTTTATGGGCTTGCTTTGCTTCATAAAGTCCGTATAGCTCAAAGCCTTTATGAAAAATTCGGGTCTCTGGCGAATTTAAATATTTTGGCCCTTGGTCGGCTTGCATTACACGCCCACCAAATGCAATAACGCGTCCGCGTTTATCGCGAATAGGAAACATTAATCGGTCGCGGAAAAAATCAAATTGTCTGCCTGGTGTTTTTTCTGAAGCTAGCTTTAATTCAACTAATTGCTCTTTTTGTTCTTTATTACGGCCAAGCTGAAGACATAATCCATCCCATTCGCTGGGAGCGTAGCCAATCATAAACTTTTTAACTGTTTCACCACTTAAACCACGGCCTTTTACATATTCAATAACGGCGGCAGAATTACTGTGGTGTTTTAATTGGTGCTGATAAAAGCGCGCAGTATGAAGCATTAAATCGTAATCAGAGCGCTTTTGCGCAGCAGTACGTTCTGGTGCTGAGTTTGTGCCCTGTTCTCGAGGTACTTCTAAGTTAAGCATGCTTGCTATTTCTTCAATAGCATCTACAAACTCAAGCTTTTCATACTCCATTACAAACGAAATAGCATTACCATTAGCACCACAACCAAAGCAATGATAAAACTGTTTGTCTTGCGATACGGTAAATGAGGGCGATTTTTCGTTATGAAATGGGCAGCAAGCTTGATAATCCTTACCTGCTTTTTTTAGACCTACTTTTGAGTCTATCAGGTCGACAATATCGGTTCTGGCAAGTAAATCGTCTATAAAGTTACGTGGGATCTTTCCAGCCATTAGTAAAATACAGTCCTGAAATAATAAGAAGAATAACGAATATGAAATTTACTTTTTTATACTTGCTTGATGCAAAGTATAGCGTGCTTTAACTTACCAAAATGATAGCAAAATAAATAGGGAAGCTATAAAAAATTTCATTTTAAAGTAACCTAGTAGGTGTACTTTTTATCAAAGTTAAAAACAAAGAAACCGAGCGCAAGGCTCGGTTCACTTCAATCATACTTTAATGTATGTGGGAGTATTAGGCAGTTAATCGTTGCTTAATTAAACCAGAGATTTTGCCCATATCGGCACGACCTTCGGCTTTGCTTTTGATTATACCCATTACTTTACCCATGTCTTGCATACCTGCTGCGTTAGTATCAGCAATAGCCGCATCAATGAGAGCAATGATTTCTTCTTCACTCAATTTTTGAGGTAAGAAAGTTTCAAGTGCCACTATTTCATTGGCTTCAATATCAGCTAAATCATCACGCCCAGCATCTTTGTACTGAGTGTAAGAGTCACGACGTTGTTTAACAAGCTTCACTATAACGGAGGTAATACCTGCGTCGTCTAGTTCTATACGCTCGTCAATTTCACGTTGCTTGATTGCAGCAAGTACCATACGAATAGGGTTAAGACGTAATTTGTCTTTAGCTCTCATCGCATCTTTTTGCGCATCTTTTAGCGTTATTAAAAGGCTCATTTATACAAGACCTAATATATTAGTATAATTTAACGCGACGTGCGTTATCACGAGAAAGTTTTTTCATGTGACGCTTTACTGCAGCAGCTTTTTTACGCTTACGCTCAGCTGTTGGTTTTTCATAGTGCTCGCGACGACGAACTTCTGAAAGGATTCCTGCTTTTTCACATGAACGCTTGAAGCGACGAAGTGCTACGTCAAACGGTTCGTTCTCTCTTACTTTAATTACTGGCATTAAAAATTCACCTACCTAAATTATGAGCGTTGCTCAAGTTGATCAAACATTGATCAAGTGGTTCAAAAATGGTGCGGTATTGTAATCCGAAGCAACACCACATGTAAAGGACAATATTAACAGAAACGCATCATGTAAAACAGTATTAATTTGATTGGCGCTGGTAGAGTTTGCAAAACACTTGGCCTGCCTTTTTTTCTTTAATTAACAACCAGTTGCTCGGGTTCTTGAAGGTGGTTAACTCTGTTTCTACTTCAACATAAATTAATGCATCATCGCTTAACCATTGGTTTTTTTCTAATAAATCGCAGGTTGTTTGCGCTAAATCTTTACGAAATGGTGGGTCAACAAATACAAGATTAAACGCTTCGTTTGTGTTTTTTTGCTCTAAAAAGGAGAGTGAATTAGTATGTTTAACGTATGCGTTGTCGAGCTTTAAAGTGCTAATGTTTTGTTCTAATTGCTTGGCAGCTGACGAGTCGAGCTCGATAAATGTGGCGTTTTTAGCAAATCGAGATAGCGCTTCAAATCCTAACCCACCAGAACCTGCAAAACAATCAAGTACATTTGTGTCACGCGTATCTTGCATTAGCCAATTAAATACAGTTTCTTTAATTCGATCGGTAGTAGGTCTTAAGCCTTCTACATTTTTAACAGGGAGTTTTCGGCCTCGAAATTGGCCACTAATCACTCTAATAAAGCCATCACTGGGCTTGTTAGTAGCTTTATTTTGCGTTGTTTTTTTTCTCATTTAGCTCACTAAAAAATGGTATATGGTATCTAGCTCAGATAATATTATGGGTGATTACGTGTAGCTTCATTTTTCAACCGTATTAAAAGTGTTACTATTGAACACTTACGTTTTGAATGGTTGTATTTATTAGCAACTATTGCTGGGCATTGCCAAGCTATTTCAAATTTTAGTTTATCAGATTTTTATAAGTGGTTATTAGCAAGTATGACAAAAAAAAGTAAATTCATGTCGTGGCTCGGTTTTGGCAAGTCAGATAAAAAAGAAGCAGAGCAAAAAGCAGCCGCTGATAAACAACAAGCATTAGCGCAAGAAGAAGCGCAGAAGCTAGAGCAAGAAAAGCTTGCGCAGCAGGCTGAAACTGAACGCTTACAAGCAGAAGCCGAAGCAGAGCGCTTAGAGCAGGAGCGTATTGCTGCTGAACAAATTGAAGCTAAACGTTTAGAGCAAGAAAAGCTAGCACAGGAGCAAGCTGAAGCTGAACGTTTAAAAGCAGAGGCCGAAACAGAGCGCTTAGAGCAGGAGCGTATTGCTGCTGAAAAAATTGAAGCTAAACGTTCAGAGCAAGAAAAGCTAGCACAGGAGCAAGCTGAAGCTGAACGTTTAAAAGCAGAAGCCGAAACAGAGCGCTTAGAGCTGGAGCGTATTGCTTCTGAACAAATTGAAGCAAAACGTTTAGAGCAAGAGCGTGCTGAAAACGCAGAAAAGATTGCCATTGAGCAGGCCAATGCTGAATTACTTGCAAAACAACAAGCTGATGCAGAAGCGCAAAGACAAGAACACGCACAACGTTTAGCCGATCAAGAAACGCAGATGCTGTTAGAGCAAGAGCGATTGGCTGCAGAAAAAATAGAGGCTGAGCGACTAGAGCAAATACGCCTTGAAAAAAAGGATGAAGCTGTAAAGGCTGAAAAGCTTGCAATAGAGCAAGCGAATGCTGAGTTATTAGCAAAAGAACAAGCAGATGCTGAAGCACAAAGACAAGATCAAGCAAAACGTTTAGCAGAACAAGAAGCGCAAATGCGTTTAGAGCAAGAACGCATTGCTGCTGATAAAGCAGAAAGCGAGCGCTTAGAACAAGAACGTATTACTGCTGAGAAAGCTCAGAACGAGCGTTTAGAACAAGAACGTATTGCGGCTGAAAAAACTCAGAGTGAGCGTTTAGAGCAAGAACGCATTACTGCTGAAAAAGTAGAAAATGAGCGTTTAGAGCAAGAGCGCATTGCGGCTGAAAAAGCAGAAAACGAGCGTTTACAACAAGAGCGCATTGCAGCTGAAAAAGCAGAAAATGAACGTTTAGAGCAAGAGCGCATTGCTTTAGAAAAAGCAGAAAACGAACGTTTAGAGCAAGAGCGCATTGCAGCGGAAAAAGCAGAAAACGAGCGTTTAGAGCAAGAGCGCATTACTGCTGAAAAAGCAGAAAATGAGCGTTTAGAGCAAGAACGCATTGCAGAAGAACTTGCAATAGAAGAAGCTAAAAAAGCAGAAAAGCCGAAAAAAGAAGGGTTTTTCTCTCGTCTTAAAAAGGGCTTGTTAAAAACTCGCGTTAATATAGGTTCTGGTTTTGCATCTATTTTTAGTGGTAAAAAAATAGATGACGAATTATTTGAAGATCTTGAAACACAGCTGCTCACCGCCGATTTAGGCGTTGATACCACCATGAAGTTGATTGATAGCTTAACTGATGCTGCAAACCGTAAGCAGTTAAAAGATGGTGATGCGCTTTATGAGTTAATGAAACAAGAAATGGCGGCGATGCTAAAAACGGCTGAACAGCCTTTAGTAATTACCAAAGATAAAAAGCCATTTGTTATTTTAATGGTGGGCGTAAATGGCGTTGGTAAAACAACGACTATTGGTAAGATGGCTAAGCAATTTCAAAGCGAAGGTAAGTCGGTTATGCTGGCTGCTGGCGATACGTTTAGAGCGGCTGCTGTTGAGCAACTTCAGGTTTGGGGTGAACGTAACAGCATTCCTGTTATTGCACAGCATACGGGTGCAGATAGTGCATCGGTTGTTTTTGATGCATTCCAAGCTGCAAAAGCACGTAATATAGATGTGTTAATTGCAGATACAGCGGGTCGCTTGCAAAATAAAGATAACTTAATGCAGGAGCTTGAAAAAATAGCTCGTGTTATGAAAAAAATTGATCCTGATGCGCCGCACGAAGTGATGCTAACCATTGATGCTGGCACAGGTCAAAATGCAATTAGCCAAGTGAACTTATTTAATCAATGCGTTGGCTTAACTGGTATTACGCTTTCAAAACTTGATGGAACTGCAAAGGGTGGTGTTATTTTTGCGGTTGCAGATAAGTTTAATATTCCAATTCGTTACATTGGTGTTGGTGAAGGTATTGATGATTTACGCGCTTTTAAAAGCGATGACTTTATTGATGCGTTATTTAGCCAAGATGAGGACGACGTTTAATTTACCAAAAGAGGGAGCTTGCTCCCTTTTTAATTGCGAGGAATACCAATTTTATTAGTAAACTAATTGAATTGGCATAATAAAAAAATGATAAATTTTCAGCAAGTAAGTAAGACTTATCCTGGAGGGCACCGCGCCCTCGAAAAAGTTAATTTTCATGTTAAACCGGGTGAACTTGCCTTTTTAACCGGCCACAGTGGTGCGGGTAAAAGTACGTTGCTTAAGTTAATTAGCTTAATGGAACGTCCATCGGCAGGCAGTGTATTTATCAACGGTGTTGATTTAAATAAAGTAAACTCGCGTCAAATTCCTTATGCTCGCCGTGATATAGGTATTATTTTTCAAAACCACCGTTTACTAGAGCGCTATACTATTTTTGATAACGTGGCACTGCCTCTTATTATTGAGGGTACTCACCATAAGCAAATAGCTAAACGTGTTCATGGTGCGCTTGATAAAGTAGGCCTGATAGACAAAATAAAATGTCATCCGTCTATGCTCTCTGGAGGCGAGCAGCAACGTGTTGGTATTGCCAGAGCAATCGTAAATTCCCCGCCAATTCTGTTAGCCGATGAGCCTACAGGTAACCTAGACCCTGAGCTTTCAATGGAAATCCTAAAGCTGTTTGAGGACTTTAATAAACACGGCACCACTGTTCTTATAGCGACGCATGACTTAGGTTTGGTTGCACGTATGAAGTACCGCAGTCTAACCTTAAAAGATGGCCGCATGCTTCAAGATCCGCTCGCTGAGGGAGCACTATGAGTTTACTTTTTAAAAGTCGTCAAAATAGTAACGACAAGCAAAAAAAATCAGTATTAGCTGGCAGCTATTTTTTCATTATTAATATTTTTCGCCAAGGTGTTCATAGCTTAGGTGAAATGTGGCGTACGCCGCTTGCATCTATGATGACTATTGCTGTACTTGGTTTGAGCCTAACGTTACCTGCAACACTTTATCTCGTTGTTAAAAACGTACAGCAAGTAAGTAGTGGTTTTGAAGAAGCGAGTGAAATATCGTTGTTTGTAAAAGAAAGTATGAACGAGCAAGAAACGCAAACATTAGTAAAGCGTTTAGCACTTTATCCAGAAGTGGAAAGCGTTGAATTTATATCAAAGCAAAAAGCACTAACAGAATTTAAAGACGTATCTGGCTTTGGGCAAGCTTTAGAGTACTTAGATAAAAACCCATTACCTGATGTGGTACTTGTTACTCCTACAAAACGTCACAGACACCCAAATGCCGCTAAAGTACTGCTAACTAAATTAGAAAGTGAACGTGAAGTTGATTTTGGTAAGCTCGATATAGCGTGGCTAGAGCGTTTAAATGCATTACTAGATTTACTGAAAGAAAGTGTAATAACCATCGCATTATTACTGCTTACCTCAGTGACGCTTATTATTGGTAACACCATCCGTTTGTCGATCATGGATAAAAAAGAAGAAATACAAGTAATGAAGCTAGTCGGCGCAACTAACACCTTTATACATGCCCCATTTTTGTGGACCGGTATTTGGTATGGTGTAATAGGTGGTTTATTCGCCTTTATATGCGTAGGATTAATGATGTGGTGGCTTTCAAGCGCTGTGAGTAGTGTAGCGGGGGTGTATCAAACAAGCTTCTCGTTAATTGGATTATCGCTTAATGAGCTCGGCTTTTTAGTGTTACTTGCAACAAGCTTAGGATTTGTAGGCTCGTACCTTTCTGTAAATCGATATATTAAAGAAATAGAACCCGATAAAGTATAAACAATCCTGCAAACTATAAGTGAACCAACCCAGCTTGATATGCGTATCGTACCGAACTGGGTTGTACCTCCTGTTATTAAAACTGTCATATTTATGTACTATCCTCCCATGAAGTAATGAGTTGTAAATAAGGTGATGCAGCGAGGTTAACCTGCTGCAGCCCCTCAATTCATCACTTATTCAGTCGCTTGTAGTAGACTAAACACATACTAAAAACTGCTTGATTTATACTTTAAAAAAGTTTTAAATTGGGGTTAGCACTCTTAAAGAAAGAGTGCTAAGATAGTTTCAAATGTTTATCACCGAGGTGAAAAATGAGTAAAGATTTATACGCAATGGCACTTACAGTCGGACAACAAAGCGCAAGCATGGACGGTTACCTTCAAGCGGTAAGCACTATTCCTATGCTTAAAGTTGAACAAGAGCAAGAACTTGCTAAAAAGCTTCAGGAAGAAGGTGATCTTAGTGCTGCCAAGCAACTCATTATGTCGCATTTACGCTTTGTAGCACATATTGCTAAAGGCTACTCGGGATACGGCTTACCACAAGCTGACCTTATTCAAGAAGGTAATATAGGCCTGATGAAAGCGGTTAAACGTTTTGACCCTACAGTGGGTGTACGTTTAGTATCGTTTGCAGTGCATTGGATTAAAGCCGAAATTCACGAGTTTGTGCTTAAAAATTGGCGCATAGTTAAAGTTGCAACCACTAAAGCGCAACGTAAATTGTTTTTTAATCTTCGTAAAAACAAAAAGCGTTTAGGTTGGTTTAATCAAGCTGAGGTTAGTACCGTTGCTAGCGAGCTAGGTGTGAGTGAAAAAGAAGTACGTGAAATGGAATCGCGCATGAGCGGCCAAGACATGGGCTTTGACCTAACGGGCGACGATAACGACGACGCACCAACAAGCACGTACTCTCCAGTACAATATTTAACAGATGGCGCAGCTGATTTAGCTGACGACGTTGAACAAGAACAGTGGAAAGAGCAAGCGCATACTCGTTTATTTAGCGCACTTAAAACACTAGACGAACGTTCACAAGATATTGTTAGCGCACGTTGGTTGTCGGATGATAAAGCGACTCTTCAAGAGCTTGCACAAAAGTACAGTGTATCTGCTGAACGTGTTCGCCAGCTTGAAAAAACAGCGATGAAAAAGTTACAAAGCGCTATGAGCTAATATTGCTCAAGCAGCAAATTTAAAAGCCCTGCATGAAAATGCGGGGCTTTTTTGTTTTATGAAGACCAAATAACTAAAAAATAAGGGAAGATTAACCTTAAATACCATCAATTAAATAGATAAAGATAAATATGAAAGCACATGTATTGAGGAAAAATGAGACCCAATACCACTTTGTGTATTTTTCTTCTATTTCATCCTTATCACAGTCTATCTGAAGGTTATCTTTAGTTTTCCCTGCTTGGCAGTGAGAATGAAGGAAATAAAGAGAAATTAAGTAACCAATAAACATTGTAAAGCTAAATGCAGAATATTTGTTATTGCTTTCAACAGTATTTACAAACATCCATATACAATTAAAGCCAGTAACACTTGCAGAAATAATGGCGTTAACGCACATTAGCATAAGAGGGTAGCCTGATCCTTTCCTACAAAAGTATATATAAATGCGTCCAAATACTGATGCAAGTGAACCTTCAAGTAAGAAGAATAAACAAGCAACAAATACCAAGTCGACACTAATTCTAATGGGTATTAAGTTATATCCAAAAATAATAGTAGGAACTGCATAGAAGGTATTTATTATTGCTATGATACTCGCAATTGAGCCCACAAATGAAATAGGTTGATTCCTTGCTTCAGCAATAATTGTTTTTAACAATTGATATCCCTAAATTATGGTTTGAGGTTACAAGCTTTAATAGCTGAGGTGCAGCTAGTGTTTTTATTATGAATAATTATATCATTTAATAGTTTAAATTATATTAACTTAAATACCTCACGACTAAGTCTGGACACTCATCATCTCATCGAGCACTAATCCCTTTACCCTCAGCCTGCGCTAACTGAATGTATTTACGCTCAACCAGCTGCGAAACCGGCACGAGCTCAAAACCTTGCTTAGTTAGCTCGGGTAAGGCATGACGTAAAAATTCGATTGTTTCTGGGTAGGGGTGAGCAATTGCAATAGCAGAATTATGGATGGTGGCTAGTTGTTTTAATTCTTCAAGCCTTAGCTGCAGTTGTTCTGGTGTAGTTATATTATCTAAAAACACTTGGCGACTAATATTGGCAACACCTAAAAAGTTAGCAGCATTTTGTGCTTGGCTTAAATCGGTTGTGCGGCTATCTAAAAAATATAAATGGCGCTTTTTAAGCACTTCCATTGTCCACTTCATAGCTTGGCTTTGCTGCGTAAGTGCTGAGCCCATGTGGTTATTAACGCCTTTAACTTGCGGCAAACTGGCGAGAGCTGTTCCTAAAGTTTGCTGAAGCTGCTCTTTATTCATATTTAAAGTGAGCGCGCCAGGTCCTAGTTCTTTACCACTAAGAGCCTGCATAGGTACATGAAGTAATAGTTCTTTATTTGATTGACTGGCAAGCGTTGCAAAAATTTGCGAATAAGGGGTATGGGGCAAAATTGAATATGACAATTGCCCTGGTAAGGAAAGGAACTCTAAGTCCCGTTGATGATAGCCTATGTCGTCTATCACTATTGCTATTTGCTTAGCGCTAATTGTTGCTGAGCTAAAACAAATAGCTAATATTAGCCATTTTATTATTTTCACGTTTATAGTTTTTATTATCTTTTTAGCTTTATTTATACAGCTTATACAAGCTATTGCATGCTGAGTAATTGTTTTGCTTTAACTAGCTGTAAATCGGCTAAGTTACTCGAGAGTAATTGCGCGTTACTGTTAGCGTGTTCATTTTTTATTATAACGGCTTTATTACTTTGTGAAAGGGTTGTTTGATTAACAGCCACATCGGGGGTTATTCCTATCCCATCAATCGACTTTCCTAGCGGCGTAAAATATTTAGCAGTAGTGAGCTTTAATGCAGTGTTGCCGTCACCTAGCGGAATGAGCGATTGTACAGAACCCTTCCCAAAAGACTGACTGCCAACAACGGTTGCTCGTTTATTATCTTTAAGTGCTGCTGCAAGTATTTCGGCTGCAGAGGCTGAGTTTTCATTTATAAGTACAACAATGGGGGCATTTTTTAGAATGTCTCCACGCTTTGCATAAAATGCTTGGTTGGCATCGTAAAAACGTCCTTTAGTAGTCACTATAGTGCCACTTTGTAAAAATAGGTCTGATACCGCTACTGCGCTTTGTAATGTACCCCCTGGGTTATCACGTAAATCAATTACTAAGCCTTTAAGTGGGTAACCAAAGTGGCTTTGCAGGGCAGCAACTTGCAGAGCAACCTCATGTAATGTGTGGTTAGAGAAGTTATTGATAGCTATATAACCAGTACCAAAATCTAGAAGTTCGCTTGTTACGCTTTCGAGGTTTATTTGGCGGCGTGCTACATGAAACGTGAGTGGGTTTTTATTGTTATCACGACTTATAATTAGGTCTATATTTGAAAATTTACTGTCTCTTATTAGTGTTGCTACTTCATCGATTGTAAGGTTTTGGGCTGCTTGGTTGTTTACACTTACAATAATATCGCCTGGCAAAATACCCGCTGCTTTTGCGGGGGAGTTATTAACCACATTAACAATAGTCATATTCTCGTCGATATTTTTAACCTCAATACCGATACCGGTGTAACGTCCATTTGTGTTATCAAATAATGAGGTTAGTTCGTGCTCATTTAAGTACTTAGAGTAAGAGTCGAGCTTTGAATATAAACGCTCAAACTGTTGGCTATTATATTTAATGTGGTGGCTATTTTGTAAGGTGAGATCTTCAACATAGTAGGCATGAATGTTAAAGAGTATTTCGTCTATTTGTTGTCTTTTAAGATCTTTAATCGAGCTTGCTAGTGCGTTACTAGAAAAAGCGATTAAGGTTAGTAATACAAGCAAATACAGACTTATATAAAAGCCTGTATTTTTTTGATCAATGGTAGTTACTACAGTTTTTTTAGTTGTCATCAGCTGCTCCAGAGCGGTGCAGCGATTTATTTAATTAAATGCGTTTGCACCATTTTACAGGATTTACTGCGCGTCCTTTGTGGCGTATTTCAAAGTATAGACCAGAACTAGCTTGTCCGCCGCTTTGGCCAACTAAAGCAAGGGTTTCGCCTTCGCGTACCATGTCGCCTACATCTCTTAGCAGTGTTTGGGCATGACCATATAGGCTCATAAAACCTTCACCATGGTCTACAACAATTACCCAGCCATAGCCCTTAAGCCAATCGGCGAATACAACTTGACCATTATGTACACTATTAATATTAGTGCCTTCTTTTGCACCAATTAATACGCCTTTCCAATCAATACCACCATGTTTACGTTGACCGAATGTGTGCTCTAACTTGCCTTTGCTCGGCCAATCTAATTTGCCCTTGCTTTTATTTAGGCCGAGTAATTCAATTTTTTGTGTTTTTTCTTTTTCGAGTTCTTCAATTGTTGTTACTAACGTTTGTTGGTTTTCTTTTAAATAATTTATTGAGCTTTTGGTGCTGTTGAGCTGAGCTTGTAAATTTTTAAGATTAGCTTGGCGTTCACTTTGCGCATTAAGCAATGCAGTTTGGCGCCTTTTTTGCTCATCATACAAAAGCTCTAGCTTTTCTTGAGTTTTAACAAGTTCTTCTTGGTTTTGTGCTATTTGTTGTTGAAGGTTTTTTAGATCTTCAATTTGTTCAATACGGGCTTTATTTAAGTAGTTGTAATAACTTAGTGTGCGCTCAAATTTTGCGGTGTCTTCTTGGTTTAACAGCATTTTAGAATAGTCGTCGCCACCCGCCATGTAGGCACTTTTGAGCTGCGCGGCTAAGACTTTTTGAAACTGAGTATGCTTTTTATCGAGCTCATCGGCTTTATTTTGTAGCTCTTTTTGCTGTGTTTTTGTTTCTCTTACTGATTGTTCTGCCATGTTAAGTGCTTTAGCATTTTTAGCTATATCGAGTTCATGGCTTTTGAGGTTTTTTTGTAGTGACGCTATTTTTTTTCTTTGGGCGTTATACTCAGCTTGGCTTTGCTCAAGTGCATTTTGAACTTCTGATAAGTCTTTTTTAGTACGATCTTCATTAGCAACTGCAGATGCAGTCACTAATGAAGTGAGTATTAAACCGCACTTAATTAACCGGTTAATACGTCTATTCATGCGTTATTTCAACATCATGATAGGCGTACCAGTCATTTCGTTTGGCTGCTCCATGCCCATTAAGTGAAGCATGGTAGGGGCTACATCGCTTAATGCTTTACCTTGCATTGGCTCTGCATCGCGACCCACATAAATAAAATGTACCGGTTCGCTAGTGTGAGCTGTATGGGCTTGGCCTGTTTTAAGGTCTGCCATCTGCTCAGCATTACCATGATCAGCTGTTATTAGTGCTTCACCACCAAACTCTTCAAGTGCATCAACAACACGTCCAATACAGCTATCTACCGCTTCACAGGCCTTAACTGCAGCGTCAAACACGCCAGAGTGACCTACCATGTCGCCATTAGGATAGTTACAAATAATAGCATCGTATTTTCCACTTTTAATTGCTGCTACTAACTTGTCGGTTAACATTTCTGAGTTCATTTCAGGTTGTAAGTCGTAAGTTGCTACTTGCGGCGAAGGAATTAGTTCGCGTGTTTCGCCTTCAAATTCGCTTTCGCGCCCGCCACTAAAGAAAAATGTAACGTGTGCGTACTTTTCGGTTTCTGAAATACGAAGCTGTGTTTTGTTATTTTTTTCAAACCACTCACCAAGTACATTTACTAACGGTGTTGAACCAAAGGCAACAGGGGCATCTATATCAGCTGCGTACTCTGTCATCATTACAAATGCGCTAAGTTTTGGTGTTCTTTTTCTTGCGAATCCATCAAAGTCAGGCTCAACAAAAGCGCGAGTAATTTCGCGGGCTCTGTCTGCTCTAAAGTTGGCAAAAATTAGAGTGTCGCCATCGTTAATTTCGGCTGGCTCTGCACCTGTTGGTGTAATAGTTGTAGCAGCTACAAACTCATCGTTTTCGTCGCGCTCGTAGGCTGCATTAAGTGCCTCTACGCCGTTATCAAAATTAAAGTCGCCTTCGGCTAGAGCTATTACATTGTAAGCTTTTTCTACTCGGTTCCAACGGTTGTCTCTGTCCATTGCGTAGTAACGGCCAATAAGTGACGCTAAACGACCACATTTAAGTTCGCTAAACAATGCTTCAATACGTTCGATTGATGCTTTAGCGCTACGTGGAGGTGTGTCGCGGCCATCTAAAAAGCCATGAAAGTAAACTTCTTTAGCGCCACGTTTTGCAGCCAGTTTTATACTAGCAACAATGTGATCTTCGTGACTATGTACGCCACCTGGGCTTAAAAGTCCCATAATATGAACGGCTTTGCCTGCTTTTACTGCTTTATCTATGTTTTCAACTAAGGCTGGTGTTGAATCAAATTCGCCATCGTTAATTGCTTTGGTGATACGAGTAAAATCTTGATAAACAATGCGACCAGCACCTAAGTTCACATGGCCAACTTCTGAGTTACCCATTTGACCATCAGGAAGACCCACATCTAAACCCGAAGCTGATATTAATGTGTGTGGCCGTGTGGCCCATAAATTGTCTAATACCGGTGTGTTAGCTGCAAGAATAGCATTACTTTGCGTATCTTCGCGGTATCCCCAACCGTCTAAAATCATTAATACCAGTGGTTTTTTATGCTCTGTCATAATAGCTCCTGAAAATTAGTATCTGTTGATGGATACTGTGCACCTAAAAGGTTTATTAGCGTGGTTTTAGCATACCGTGTTTTTAAGCTAGGATCAGCATTGAAAACAAGATATTAATTTTTTTCACTTACTTTATATATGGGGGGCTTTATCGTTTTTTAAACGCTTCTAAGTACTCCTAAACTCGCATTTTAGGTTGGTTTGGGTATACTTGCGTGGCTAAAGTACAAAATCCTTAAAACATCACGTTTTAAAACATAATTTCATAGTGGAAGTAGAATGGATCAATATATTGAATTTATTACAAATCATCCCATTTTAAGCCTTGCTTGGGTTGGTATTGTTTTCCTTATTGTTAGTGGCTGGATAAAAAGTAAGTTTTCAGCTGTTCGTCAAATAAATCCTCAGCAGCTTACGTTACTTATAAACCGTGATGACGGCCAAGTAATCGATATACGTGCACAAAAAGAGTTTAATGCAGGACGTATTTCTGGCGCTGAGCACTTAAGCCCAGAGAATGCGAAAAAATCTGACTTTTCAAGCCTTGAAAAGTACAAGACTAAACCCATTATAGTTGTATGTACTACAGGTATGACTGCCCAAGGTACTGCAGCCGCTATGAGTAAAGCTGGTTTTGAACGAGTTTATTTATTAGCAGGTGGCATGGGTGCGTGGCAATCTGCCAGCTTACCAACTACAACAGGTCGCTAATCAGTTTAGCTTGGCCGATAGAGGATTTATTATGAGTAATGTTGTTTTATACACCAAGGCGTATTGTCCATTTTGTCAGCGTGCTCTTTCGCTTTTAAATAGCAAAGGCGTTGAATACACTAATTATGATATTGGTGTACAACCAGAGCTACGTGCTGAAATGATTACTAAAGCTGGTGGCGCAAGCACAGTACCGCAAATATTTATTAATGATGAACATATCGGTGGCTGCGACGACATGATGGCTATTGAAGCGCAAGGTAAACTTGACGCTAAGTTAAACGCTTAATTTAATTATAATAACGAACAAGTTAGGAATAACAATGAACGAAGAAAATCAAAACGTAGCAGCTGCAGAAGCCGGTGCACAATTTACTATTCAACGTATTTACACTAAAGATGTATCGTTTGAAACGCCAAACTCTCCGGCCATTTTTCAAAAAGAATGGACGCCAGAAGTTAAGCTAGACCTAGATACACGCTCTAACAAACTAGACGAAGGTGTATTTGAAGTTGTTTTAGCACTAACTGTAACTGCTTCTCTTGGTGAAGAAACTGCGTTCTTATGTGAAATTCAACAAGCAGGTATTTTTACTATTGCTGAAGTTGAAGAAGTGCAACTTGCGCACATGCTTGGTGCATTTTGTCCTAACGTGTTGTTCCCATATGCACGTGAAGCTGTTTCAAATCTTGTTAACCGTGGTACTTTTCCACAGCTTAACCTTGCGCCAGTTAACTTTGACGCACTGTTTGCACAATACATGCAACAACGTACTGCGCAAGCTGACCAGGTTACAGCAGACGCATAACCTATGAGTACAGCAACTACAGCTGTTACTGTATTAGGGGCGGGGTCTTACGGCACCGCCCTTGCTATTTGTTTAGCCCGAAATGGTCACCACGTGACACTTTGGGGAAGAAATAGCGACGACGTTGCCACGCTTGCAGCTGAGCGGAAAAATCAACGTTACTTACCTGATGCTCCTTTCCCAGACACTCTTACTCTTGAAGCTAACTTACTAAATGCCGTTGCTAGCAGCGCTATTGTACTTGTTGTTGTACCAAGCCATGCTTTTGGCGACACACTTGCGCAAATTAAACCGGCATTGCAAAAGGGTGCTAAAGTTGCGTGGGCAACGAAAGGGCTCGAGCCAAATACTGGGCGCTTGTTGCAAGAAGTGGCTTTGCAAGAATTGGGTGATGATATTCCACTTGCCGTACTTTCGGGCCCTACATTTGCAAAAGAAATGGCGATGGGCTCACCTACAGCTATTTCAGTGTCTTCTACGTCGCCTGAATTTGCTCAGGAGCTAGCTGATTTACTTCATTGTGGCCGCTCATTCCGCGTGTATAACAATGATGATTTTATTGGTATACAGCTCGGTGGTGCGGTTAAGAATGTAATTGCCATTGGTGCCGGTATTTCGGACGGTGTTGGTTTTGGTGCTAATGCGCGTACTGCGCTGATCACTCGAGGTCTTGCTGAATTAACGCGATTAGGCTGTGCTTTGGGCGCAAAACCAGAAACTTTTATGGGAATGGCGGGTCTTGGTGATTTAATACTCACCTGTACCGACAATCAATCTCGTAATCGTCGATTTGGTTTAGCACTAGGTAAAGGCGAAAGTGTAGATGCTGCTATTGAGTCTATTGGCCAAGTAGTTGAAGGCTTTAGAAATACCAAAGAAGTATATTTACTCGCGCAGCGCAGCGGTGTTGAAATGCCGATTACTGAGCAAATTTATAAAGTGCTTTATGAAAATAAAGACATGAAAGAAGCAGCAATGGCGCTATTAGGCCGAGAGCAGCGTTCTGAATAAATTTATACAAAGTATACTAAAACTAAAAAACCGACGTTATGTCGGTTTTTTGTTCTTTGTTGCTTGGTATAAGGTGCTTATTGCGCGTTAGGAAAGCCCAACTGGCGCCACGACTCGTAAACAAACACGGCTACTGCGTTTGATAAGTTCATGCTGCGGCTATTGGCTTGCATAGGAATACGTACACGCTGCTCTTTTGGCAGTGCTTGGATCATATCATCAGGCAGGCCGCGGGTTTCAGGTCCAAAAACTAGGCAATCGCCGGCTTCGTAGCTAGCTTCGTGGTGAAATTGGCTACCTTTGGTTGTACATGCATATATTTTTTTAGGCTTACACTTCTCAAGATAATCTTCAAATGAGGCATGGCGTTGAACATGGCTAAATTCGTGGTAATCAAGGCCAGCACGCTTTACTCGTTTGTCGTCCCATTCAAAACCTAACGGCTCAATTAAATGCAGTGCATAGCCCGTATTTGCGCACAGACGAATAATATTACCTGTATTAGGTGGAATTTCAGGTTGGTATAAAACAATATCCAGCATAGTGAGCCTTTTAAATAATCTGTAGTTTAACGATTTTCAGTATACACGAAACCCTTCAAAAAAATGATATACTCATACTATTGAGTACTCCTAATTATCGGATTAAAACGTGCATAACCGTAGCTACGAATTTTGGGTTAAAACTTCCAGCATTGTTACCATGGTAATGGTTAGTTTAATGATTGGCGCAAAAACATGGGCGTGGCTTGCTTCGGGCTCGGCCTCAATGCTTGGCTCGTTAACAGATTCGTTAATGGATATAACAGCCACTGCTATGAGCTTTTTAGTTTTAGGTTACGCACTGCGCCCAGCAGATGACGATCACCGATTTGGACACGGTAAAGCCGAAGCACTTGCAGGACTTGGACAAGCCGCGTTTATTGCAGGCTCAGGTTGCCTACTTGCTTTTCATAGTATTGAGCGTTTATTTAATCCTATACAGTTAAGCCATTCTTTATTAGGTGTATGGGTAAGTATTTTTGCTATTGCGTGTACGCTGGTGATTGTATTTGTGCAAAATAAAGTAGTTAAATACACCGATTCAATTGCTATTAAAGCCGACTCAGTACATTACAAAGGCGACTTAATATTAAATGCCGCTGTGCTATTAGCTATCTTGTTAGCTTATTATGGTGTGTTGTATGCCGATCCGGTTTTTGCGATAGGTGTAGCGGGTTATTTACTTTATAACAGCTGGGATATTGCTCGCGATAGCGCCGATCATTTAATGGATAAAGAACTGCCAGATGATGAAAAGCAAAGCATATTTGATATAGCCAGAGCCCATGCAGATGTACACGGCGTGCATGACATTCGTACTCGCCAAGGCGGAAAAGTTAAGTTTATCCAAATGCACTTAGAGCTTGATGATCATTTAAGTTTAATACGTGCTCATAACGTAGCTGATGAAGTGGAGTCAATGCTTAAAGAACGTTTTGAATCTGAGGTAGATATACTGATCCACCTCGACCCTTTATCGGTACTTGCTAAGCCGTCACCGACTCACAAAACTGATACAAACTTTTAAGCAATGGCTGGCGTATTTCATCACGTTCAAAAAATAGCTCGTGTTTAGCGCCTTCAAAGCTTTTAAGTACAGTGTTTACGTGCCTGTTTGCTAATTTATATTGGGCATTGTTATCGACTACTTCGTCGTTTTGCGCACTGGCAATATAAAGTGGAATAGTCACGCTTAAATTATCCACCGAGGTTATAAATGCAAACGTCGCATTTAGCCAGCCGTAAGTAACACCACCGAGCTGTAGTAATGGCTCTTCTTTATATGTTTGCCTAAATAACTCGTAACGCACTGGACTGCTGGTTAATACATTTGTAGCAAACTCATCAGGTATATAATCGGTTTGCCCTAGCGCGTAGTTGTCTTTTTGACCTAAAAGAGTAGCGGTACCTGCTATTAATTTAGCTAAAGGTTTTGGTGTGTTTTTTGTATAAATATCAAGCATGGGCGCTGATAAAAACGCGCCACTAAAATTGTGTTCAAAATGCGCAAGGTAATCAAAAGCAATAGCGCCGCCCATAGAATGGCTCACTAACACTTTTTTGCCCTGCCAATAAGTATCCACAACTTGTTTATTAAATAAGTTTAGATCGGCACTGTAATCGTTAAATTGATTAACGTGGCCTTTATGCTTATTTATTAAGTGGCGATAAGAGCGGCCTTGTCCTTGGTGATCGGCTATGAATATGGCAAAATTATTGTTATACAGCTCCCATAACAACTCTTTATATTTATCTAACCCTTCAAGGCGCCCAGAGCTTATTACAATGGCATTTTTGGCTTTATCTGGTATGGCATAAGCATAAAATAATTGCCCGTTAGGTGTATCTAAATAAGCTTTAATTAGCGTGTTTTTATAAAAGTTATTAATTGTTATTTGATTACTCTTAAGCTCACGCTCACTACTATAAAACATGCTTTACTCTTTTATTAATGGCAAGGTTATATTAGCACACAAGCCACCTAGTTCTTTATTTGATAATACTAAACTGCCGCCATGCGCAGTAATAGCATTTTTAGCAATCGCAAGACCTAACCCCGTGCCACCACTTACGCGATCCCGCGCATCTGACTGTCTAAAAAAGGGCTCGCAAAGCTTGCTCAGTTGATCATCTGGCACACCAGAGCCATCGTCACATATTTCTATATAAATGGCATCAGCATGCTTTAGAGTAATACTAATCGTATTATTTGCGTATTTAATGGCGTTGCGAAGTAGGTTTTCAAGCGCACTGGCAATAAGGCCTTCGTCGCAATTAATGTTTACGTCTACAGCGCCCACTATATTTAGCTGCTTATTATTTTGTTTTGCTTCAAACTGCGCATCGTTAATAACGTGATCTACAATTATTTGTAATGATTGTTTTTGCAGTGAAAGCGCTTGGCTTTTTGCTTCTAAGCGAGAAACTTGAAGCACGTCGGCAATCATCTTATCGAGCTGGTTTGCTTCTTTTTCTATGCGTAATAAATACGATTGGCTAGCGTCGTTAGCTTGCATTTGTGCAAGCCCGGTAGCCATTTTTAAACGTGTAAGAGGCGATCGTAATTCATGTGATATGTCGGCTAATAAGCGTTTTTGTGAGCTGATTAAAAGCTCTAACTGATTAGCCATGCTGTTAAAATCTCGCCCTAGTATTCCTAGCTCATCTTTTCGGTTTACAGAAATGTCGGCTCTTGCGCTTAGGTTACCCGCTGATAGTTTAATTGCCGCTTTTTTAAGACTATTTATAGGGGCTATTAAGTTCCGGCTAAATACAAAGCTTAAAATAAGAGAGGCAACAATTGCGATGACTATTTTCATCCAATTAGGCATAAGCTTAAAGCGCATTATTAGCGGTGGTTGATGGTTAATATCTATTTCGTAAAGATAAAAACTCCCTTCAGGCACGTTTATATTAACAGGGCCGAAGGCTTGATATTTTTCAGTGAAAATAATTTGCGGTGACATATTTTGAGTGAAGTTTAATAAACTTAAATCGATGCTCTCTGGCACCTCTTTACTACTAAGAGAGTCCTCGCTTTGAGCTGCGCTTAAGTATAAAAGTTTACGCTTTGATAGGCGAGGGTGTACTAATACTTCGCTTAGGCTGCGCTTATGTTTAATAGCAGTGCGCTCAATACTTTTGGCGGTGTATATTAGGTTTTTTTTCATCGGGCCATAAAGTGGCTCGTTAGATACCGCATTAATAGCGGTTATATTACTTAAAAATATAAGCGCTGCTACGGTGCCGATTATAGTTAACCAAAACCAAATAAATACTTTAAAAAACAGGTAGTGCCCAGGATGTTTTAACCAAGCAAAGTAAGTGCTTTTATTCGCCTTGGATAAAGACATAACCCGTACCTCGCATTGTTTTAATTCGCTCACCTGGAATATGCTCAGCTATTTTTTTACGGATATTACTTACATGCATATCGATAGAGCGATCAAAAGAAGCTAAACGCCTGCCTAGTACTTCTTCGCTAATTTGCTCTTTACTAACAACTTCGCCTGCATTTTTACACAATAGCGTGAGTATTTCGTACTCTGTACCGGTAAGGGTTAGTGTAGAGCCGTCGATTGAGGCCTCTCGCGCTGCAAGGTTAACAGTAATACCATTAACGAGTAACTTACTCGTTGTAGCTGCATTTAAGCTATTAATGTGCTCTATACGGCGTGTTATCGCTTTTACGCGGGCTAGTAATTCACGATGATTAAAAGGCTTTGGAATATAATCATCGGCGCCTAGCTCTAGGCCAAAAATACGGTCAAAGTCTTCACCTTTTGCAGTAAGCATTATGACCGGTGTGAGTTTTGTTTGCCTAAGTTGTTTAAGTACTTCAAAACCATCAAGCGTTGGTAACATTACATCTAGCAATATAAGGGCGTAGTCATTTGCTTGTGCTAGTTTAAGGCCCTGCTCACCGTCGTGTACGCTTTGTATTTCAAACCCTTGGGCAGTTAAATACTCACTTAATAGCTCGCAAAGACCAGTATCGTCATCAATCATTAATAGTTTCATTTACAAACCCTTAGAGTTGTTTATAGCGTTATTTTACCCGCTAAATAGTGCAAAGGTGAATCTTTACACAACCTTTACACTGCTTTGCGTTACTTTGCATTGAGTTAGGTATAGTTAACTCACTGGCTTAGCAGCCACAACCAACCCAATATTAAGGTAATGATTATGACTAAATTAAACACACTTTCAAAATTAGTACTTATCTGTGGCTTAGCAACAGCAACGCTTGGTGCTGGTAGCGTATTAGCTAAAGGCGACGGACATAAACAAGGCCATTCTCAAGCTCGTTTTTTACTTTCTGAACGCGGCGTTGAAAAATTAAGCTTAACAGATGAGCAGCAAACTAAGCTAAAGGCTATTTTTGAAGCGCAAAAAACACAAATGAAAGCGTTGCGTGGCGACGATAAAGAAGCCCGTAAAGCGATGCGTGAAGCGCACAAAGCTAAAATGGATGCGTTACTTTCGGCTGCAACATTTGACGAAAATGCAGCAAAAGAGCTATTAAATGAACGCCGCGAAAAAGGTGAGCAATTTGGTTTAATTAAACTAAAAACGCAACACCAAGTAATGCAGGTACTTAACGCTGAGCAAAAAGAGAAATTTGCTAAAATGCAAAAGCGTATGAATAAAAAGCACCGTAAACAAAAAAGTTAATTATACTTTTTGTAAATACTAAAAAACCAGCTTAATGCTGGTTTTTGCTTTTATACCAATTCGCTTAATTAAGTGATCTATTTTGAGGGAAGAAAATCGTGTCGATAACAAGGCAAAAATTTCGTTATTTAGTTGTTCTATATCAGAAATTTTTAACGCAGTTAACGTCAGATTTAACCCCTCAAATTGATTAAGTATTATTGCGGATTGGTATTAGGGCATAATGAAGATAAATTACTTAAAAAAGTCATCTTCATTTTTAGCCAGCATAGCTTCAATATCTTCAATCATGTCTTGGCTAAACTCTTCTGCGGACGTGATTGGTGCAGAAATTCTGTTATTTTCAAACGACCATTCACCTAAATCAATTAGCTGACAGCGTTTTGAGCAAAAAGGACGAAATGGGCTTTGCTCTGACCATTCAACTTTAGTTTTACAGGTTGGGCAGTTTACAATAGTAGGCATAATTTACTCTTTACAATCTTTTTCTGCATTTTACATTACTTAGATATGAGTCTCTAGGTATAAGTAAGGCTCTGAATTTAGTGTTCAGAACCTTGTCACTTTTACTATGGACCTTTAAAAATTAGTCACGCGGTTAATTTCACCAAGGGATGTAAGACCATCGGCTGCTTTGCGTAAACCCGATAAACGTAAATTATTAAATCCGGCTTTAAGTGAAACGTCAGCTATTTCAAGCGAGTTACCACCGCGCATAATAATTTGGGCAATTTCAGGGGTAATTTGCATTACTTCGTAAATACCCACTCGGCCTTTATAACCATCGGTACAACTATCACACCCTTTAGGCGTATATAACGTCATTTCTTCAATTTGCTTGGCGCTAAATCCTTGGCGAGCCAGTTCTTCACTCGGAAGTTGTTCTGGCGCTTTACATTTAGGGCATAAACGACGTGCTAAACGCTGGGCTATAATTAAGCTGATAGAACTTGCTACGTTATAAGCCGGCACACCCATATTTAATAAACGGGTGATTGTTTCCGGTGCTGAGTTTGTATGCAATGTTGATAAAACCAAGTGACCTGTTTGCGCCGCTTTTATTGATATTTCTGCGGTTTCTAGGTCACGTATTTCACCTACCATAACTACATCAGGATCTTGACGTAAAAATGCACGCAGTGCGTTGGCAAAAGTCATATCGGCTTTAATATTAATTTGTACTTGGTTTACACCTTCAAGGTTAATCTCAACCGGATCCTCCGCAGTACTAATATTGCGCTCTGGCTGGTTTAATATATTTAAACCTGTGTATAGCGATACTGTTTTACCAGAACCCGTTGGCCCTGTTACAAGTATCATCCCTTGAGGCTGGGCAAGTGCATCCATATAGAGCTTTTTCTGCTCAGGCTCATAGCCTAATACATCAATGCCTAACATAGCGCTTGATGAATCAAGGATACGCATTACTATTTTTTCGCCCCACAAGGTAGGCATGGTACTTACACGAAAGTCGATACTTTTGCGTTCAGTGATTTTTAGTTTTATACGACCATCTTGTGGTTTGCGTTTTTCGGCAATATCGAGTCTCGACATTACTTTAATACGCGCAGAAAGCTTGGTTGCTAATGTATTAGGTGGGCTTGCAACTTCATGCAAAATGCCATCAATACGAAAGCGAATACGGTACTTGTGCTCGTATGGTTCAAAATGTAAATCAGAGGCGCCTTTTTTAATGGCATCCATTAAAATTTTGTTGATGTATACGATGATAGGCGCATCATCTTTGTCGTCATCTTGTGGTGCTGTATCTCTTTGGCTTTCTGAATCTAAGTCAGCAAATTCTTGAAACTCGTCATCAGTTAGATTTAAGCTGCCAGTGGCATCTAGTAATTGCTCGATTTTGGTATCGAGTTGAATATAATCAACAACAACAATTTCGCATGAAAGACCGGTACTAAACTCAAAGTTTTCGAATGCGCCGTAATCTGTTGGGTCTGATGCTGCTATATAAACTTTTCGATCTTTTTGAACAAGTGGCAAAATGTGATGTTTACGTATAAGTTTTTCTTTTACGAGATCGGCTGGGATTTTTGTAGGATCGAAGTCTTTTAAATCAAAATAAGGTACGCGAAACAAATCAATACATTGTTCAGCTAAATCTTTACTATCGATTTTTCCACATTTAGAAATAAGCTCAGCTGTTGAGGCAAATTCATTTTGTTTGTTTTTAACCGTGTCGGCATCAATGCGGCCAAGGGTTATAAATTTTCTCAATAACGGTGAGTTAATATTCATTGCGCACCTGTTTTATTCCTTCAATAGTAAGCAATTTATCAGAAAAAAGAAGGGGATTACATCACCTTTCATTCTTTGTTGTGATTTTACTAACTAAAATACGAGTTTGTGTGAGTTAGGACAGTGTTAATGTGAGTTAGTTTTGTTGTGTAATGCATATTGTAGGTACTTTTTATGAAGATCAACAAGTTCTATATGCACTAGGTTTAAACTACGGTCATTATTTAAAATATCATCTGCTTTTTGTTGTTTATCGGCACGTGACATTTGCGAGGCAATAATACTTTTAACTTGCTCACTACTTGTGTTGTCACGTTTTACTGTACGCGCTATTTGTACTGAGGTTGGTACGTCAATAAGTAAGGTATGGTCGCAATATTTATCAAGGTTATTTTCAAACAATAAAGGCGCTACTAAAACAGCATAAGGGCTAGTTGCATTATTTAAATCGTTTAGTATTTTTATCCGAATAAGAGGGTGCAGTAGTGAATTAAGCCATTCTTTGTCACTGTTGTTAGTAAATATTTTTGCACGTAGCTCTGCTCTATTTAATGTGCCATCTGGCAATAAAATATGCTCACCAAAGTGTTGGGTAATCGCTTTTAGACCTTTGCTGTTTGGCTCTACTACTTGACGCGCAATTATATCGGCATCAACTATTGTAATATCAAGCTCTTCAAACATATTACTAACGGCTGTTTTTCCACAGCCAATACCGCCAGTTAAACCTAATACCCAGCTGTTTACTTTAGTTATTTGCTCGCTCATTTTAATAACCAATTAAATTAAAATAAGCGCCTTGAATTTGGTTACCCCAAAGCATTGCAATCCAGCCCGCTATCGCTAAATAAGGCCCAAAAGGGATAGGGGTAGCTTTGTCTTTACCTTGTATGCTTAATAGTGCAATACCTATAATTGCACCTACTACGCTCGAAAGCAGAATAATAGTGAGTAATGACTGCCAGCCAAGCAAAGCACCAAATACAGCAAGCAGTTTAAAGTCGCCATAGCCCATGCCTTCTTTACCGGTTAATAACTTAAATAACCAAAACACGCTCCATAAGCTTAAATAACCACAAGCCGCGCCAATAATGGCATCGGTTGGTGTAATTGTGTAACCCAATACCGAGGCAATAAGTGCAAGCCATACAAGCGGTAATGTAAGCTGGTCTGGCAGTAACATGTGGTCAATATCAATAAAGGTTAGTGCTACTAAAATCCACGTTACAAAAATATATAAAAGGGCTTGCTCGGTCGCACCAAAGCTATAAGCAACAACTAAACTTAATATGGCAGTAATTAGCTCTACAGCAGGGTATCGGGCCGAAATAGGATTACTGCAGCTTGCGCATTTACCTTTAAGTGCTAACCAACTAATAATAGGAATATTCTGCCAAGGTTTAATGGCAGTTTTACATTTAGGGCAGGTAGAGTTGGGTTTTACTAAGTTAAAAGGCTCGCTGATATTGGCTTGTTTAGGTTTATTCCCTGTAAGTTCATCTTCTAACAGTAGTCTGCATTCGCTTTGCCACTCACGTTGCATCATTAGCGGTAAGCGATAAATAACCACATTTAAAAAACTACCAATACATAAACTAATTAAGCCAACGGTGGTTAAGTAAAACCACAACTGGCTTTGCATTACTTCTATAATACTTTGCATCATATTACCTGAAAATTATTTTAAAAATTAAGCGTTTAAAAATTAAGTGAAGTATTTATCACAAAGAGAAGTGAAAGAGAGTAAATGAGAGGACATTAATAGCTATACCTTATCAAAAAGTAAGCCTTCTCTTTTATTTCCTGTGAATTGTTATTTTTGGTAATTAAATAACAGAGCCAAGTTGGAAAATAGGTAAGTACATAGCAACAATCAAGCCACCAACAAGTACACCGAGTACAGCCATAATAAGTGGCTCAAGCAGGCTAGAAAGGCCATCTACAGCATCATCAACTTCTTGCTCGTAAATAGTCGCTACTTTAGCAAGCATGCCGTCTAGCGAGCCAGACTCCTCACCAATCGCAACCATTTGTATTACCATATCAGGGAATATTTTTGAGTTACGCATTGCCCAGTTCATCTGATTACCAGAGCTTACCTCAACTTTTATATCTAAAATAGCGTAACGATATACTGCATTGCCGGAAGCCCCAGCGGCAGAGTCAAGTGCATCAACCAGCGGCACACCGGCAGCAAACGTAGTTGAAAGAGTCCTTGCATAGCGAGCAACAGCCGCTTTATTTAAAATCATGCCAATAACAGGCAGTTTTAGTATTGCTCTGTCGGTTGCATCTCTTAGTTTTAGGCTTCTGAGTTTTGCTTCTTTAAATGCGTATCCAAAAGCAAACATTCCAATAAGAATCATCCACCAATATGCTTGCATAAATTCTGATATACCAATTACAAATAATGTGAATGCAGGGAGTTCAGCTCCAAAACCAGCAAAAATTTCTTGAAACTGCGGTACTACAAATATTAATAATATTGAGGTAACAATACCTGCAATCACCAATACCGAAATAGGGTAAAACATCGCCTTTTTAATTTTTGACTTTAATGCTTCAGACTTTTCTTTATAAATAGCAACACGATCAAATATTCTATCAAGCGCACCTGACTGCTCACCTGATGCGACTAAATCACAATATAAATCATCAAAATAGCGAGGGTGTTTTCTAAGCGCTGTAGATAATGGCTGGCCCGCTTTTACTTCATCGGCAATAGTCTCCATTAGCTTAGCGACACTTTTATTGGTTGAGCCAGAACCAATCATTTCAATAGCTTGTATTAAAGGAACGCCGGCCATCAACATAGTCGCTATTTGGCGAGTCAATAAGGCTATATCTTTTGGGGTGATTTTTTGAACACTCTGAATGCCAAATAACGGTTTTGCTTTACGTTTGACTTTTGAGGGCGTAATGCCTTGTTTGCGAAGCTGGGCTTTTACTAATGATATACTATTGCCTGTAAGCTCCCCTTCAAGTTTTTTCCCTCGTGCACTTACACCTATCCACTGAAAAGTATCGAGGCCTTTATCTTGTTGTTTTTTTGCCATAAATAAAACTACCTAACAGTATTGGTAAATCAATTATAAGCTAACAAATTCAGTATGGTCATAATCACTTAAAAAAAAACGCTCAAATGAGCGTTTTAATGTATATCGTCTAGGATATATTAAGGAGTAACGGCTGTTGGGCAGCTTTTAGGTACAAGATCTGCGCCTGCTGTAGTTGTTACGGTCAAACAGCTCCATGCTCCAGCAGCTGTTCTCGTCCATGTCATTGTTGTTGCCGTACCTAGCTGAGAAGGTGCATTAATAACAGCACATTTAATCGCTGTTCCTGAAACAGTTATGTCGCAGTTTGCTGTTTTTGCTTGCAAACCCGCATCATCTATATCCGGTATTTCACCTGCATTAGCAGCAACTTCAAAGCCTGTCTTACCAGCAGATATTTCTGCCAAGCCGGCTGTTAATTTAGCTGATGCTTGATAGTTTGAGTAAGCAGGCAATGCAATTGCAGCAAGAATACCGATGATTGCTACTACAATCATTAATTCAATTAGGGTGAAACCCTGTTGTTTTTGAGTCATTGTTTTCATGTTTCCTCTCCTAAAGGATAGATTTTTGTAACTTAAATCACTTAAGCGGCAAAATGCCTCACTTAATTTAACTGATTTACTTTACAGTTTTACTTAAAATTAATTTTATTACACTTTAGCTTTAGAGTATGAAACACAAAAGCCGTATGTGAATTCATTATGTTTAGTACTAACTATAAAAGTTTACTAAGAGCACTACATGTTGTAGCAACAAATAGTATAGGCATAAAGTAAGTAGTTTAGTTGCTTTAGTTTTTAATTATGTCTTTAAAAAATAAAGGTACTAGTTATTTATGACTACCTTTTAAAATAAAATAGTACAACAGAATTAGTCTACCATTTTATTTTAGTATTTAGCACGTATCTTCTTATAAAAAAGCGATTTTATTTAACAAAATGTTACAAAGTAAGCCTTTCGGGTTATTTAATGCTTTTTTACTTAACTTGTCAATCGATTAGCGGTATTAATTGGCAGTTGCTGCTTTAAAATTGTTCAAAACGCATCGATAAATCGATTGATTGTAAGTTTTTTGTTAACGCTCCGCTTGATATAAAATCGACGCCGGCTTGTGAATAAGTTTTGAGCGTTTCTAGGGTCATATTGCCTGAAACCTCTAGTTTTGCACGTTTGTTGGTCAAAATTACAGCTTGTTTAATTTGCTCTACGCTAAAGTTGTCGAGCATAATTATGTCGGCACCAGCCTCAATCGCTTGCTTAAGTTCAGGGAGTGATTCGACTTCGACTTCGACTGGTTTGTTTGGGTGGTTTTGTTTAGCTTGAGCTACGGCTTTGTTTATTGTGCCGCAAGCTGCTATATGATTTTCTTTAATTAAAAAAGCGTCAAATAATCCAATACGATGGTTTGCACCCCCGCCACATTTTACTGCGTATTTTTGAAGAGCGCGCAGACCAGGTATGGTTTTGCGTGTATCGAGTAGTTGCGTAGTTGTACCACTTAACTCTTTTACGTAATGCGCTGTAGTAGTTGCTGTACCCGATAAGGTTTGCACAAAGTTAAGGGCAGTTCGTTCGGCAGTTAATATTGAACGAGCCGAGCCAATAGCGGTAAATAATGTGCTGTTTGCTTTAACTGCGTCGCCGTCGTTTATTAGTACATTAACTTTAACGCTTGGGTCTACTTGTTTGAATACTTCAAGGATGATGTCTTTTCCACAAAAAATGCAGTCTTCGCGGGTGATTACTTTTGCGTTGGCTTGCTCGCTCTGAGGGATAAGCTGCGCGGTAATATCGCCTGCTTGCGCGGTTTGATAATTTAGATCTTCGTCGAGTGCAAGAGTGACAAGTTGGCTAACTAAAGAGTGCGGGATAGACATAATAAAAGCTCATAAGCGTTAATAAATTAAGCAAATTTTACTATGTTTATAAAAGAAAGAGAAGCGATTGCCTTTTCGCCAATATAAAGATAAGCGCTTGTAGTAAATTCGCACCTACGTGTGGGTTTAAATTATCTGTAGGTGAGGTTTTATACCTCGTTTTTAATTTCAAAAGTTACGTTACATGAGCGGATGTAAATTCGCACCCACGTGTGGGTTTGAATTATCTGTAGGTGAGGTTTTATACCTCGCTTTTAATTTCAAAAGTTATGTTACATGAGCGGATGTAAATTCGTACCTACGTATGGGCTTGAATTATTTGTAGGTGAGGTTTTATACTTCGCTTGTTACTATCATTTTTTTAATAAATCCATTAGCATCAGTGCTATGTATATCTTGATATTTATATAATAAACGTATCATGAAAATAGATTTAAACGGTGTTTTAAGTACGGTAGCGCAGCGGCCTTGTTCGCATTTTGATGAGCGCCCTGATGAGGCTGATATTTCTTTATTGGTGATTCACAATATATCATTGCCAGCAGGGCAGTTTGGTACATCTTTCGTTGATGAGTTATTTATGGGTAGCATTGATTGCAATGCTCATCCGAGTTTTAGTGACTTAAATAATTTACGTGTATCGGCCCATTGCTTTATAAAGCGCACCGGTGAGGTTATACAATACGTGCCTTTTGAAAAGCGCGCTTGGCATGCAGGGCAATCCGAGTTTGAGGGGGTACCTGCTTGTAATAACTTTAGCATTGGCATTGAGCTTGAAGGTACCGACACCGCTCCATATTCTTTAGCACAGTACAAAACATTAACTATTATTAGTAAATCTATAATGCAACGCTATCCAAAAATTACCTCTTCGCGTATTGTTGGGCATTGCGATATTGCCCCTGGGCGTAAAACAGATCCTGGCAGTAGCTTTAATTGGCCATTGTTTTTTAATATGCTTGAACAACTAAGTTAAGAGAGTTACTCCCATGATTTTAGTTTCTATAATAATTGCATTAATACTAGAGCGCTTAGGAGCTCGGTCTAATTACTGGCAGATAAGTTATTACGCAAATGGTTATTTAAATCGCTCTAATAAATTACTTGGTGATAAGGGCTTATTTAGCTCAGCACCGGGCTTTTTAATTTGGCTTTTACTTCCAGTGATTGCGATGGCACTAATTTATTGTTTGTCAGATTTTGTATTGTGGCAGTTGGGCATTAATATCGCGGTGCTTTTGGTTTGCTTTGGTTGTGCTAAGCAGCGTGCTTTATATAAGTCGTACTTAAATGCGTTAACGCGAGATGATGGTACTGCTGCATCTTTATATGCGTTGCAAATAGGTCAAAAGCGTACTGATGATCAAGATGGTGGCGGAACCTTTGGGCAAACATTGGCATGGGTAAACTTTAGATTTTACTGCGCGGTTATTTTTTGGTTTGTTGTTTTAGGCGCGCCAGGTGCGGTTTTATATGCTCTGGTACGTACTTTAGCTGATTTAGTACGAGAAGATCATAAAGTAATATTTGCTAAGCGTTTTAAACTTATACATAAACTACTGTTTTGGCTCGACTGGTTACCTGCACGCATTACAAGCTTTGGTTATTTAGTAATAGGTAACTTTAATAAAGGCACAAGCTGTTGGCTACGTTACGTACTTAACTTTAAATCTCCAAACCGAGAAGTAGTAACATGTACTGCGCTGGCTGCAGAGCAAGTTGAAAAGCGTTATTACGGCTGTACCTACGAGGCCACTTGTATGATTAAGCTTGTTAAGCGCAATGTATTATTTTACTTAGTACTTATAGCACTACTTACATTATTTGGTGGACTGTCTTAAGTTAATACCTTTTTAATAAAGTACCTTATGCAATGTAAGGTGCTTTAATCTCTTCCTGCAATTTTTAAACACAATAAAATAGAGCTAATATTCTAATTTCTTCTGGTCAGACCAATTGTTTTCATCCTATTAACGTTATAACAATTTTTGTAAATTGCGCATTGTTTAATCTTCGTTCAAAATGCGTTACGCTACTTTAATTGCTCAAGTTACCTGTAAATTGACAGCTAATAAGGTTTTTGATACCGTATTGAAAATTTTTGGTATGACCAATTTACCTTTTGGGTAAATCATACTACTCAAAGCCCCGCTTTATGGGCTCTTGGTATTTATACAACGCGGACGTTGATTCATGTCTTTAAAGATCAAAGCAGCAAAGTTATCTGATGTTATTTTACAGCAACTCGAGAACATGATTCTTGAAGGCTCGTTAGCACCAGGTGAAAAGTTGCCACCAGAGCGTGAACTAGCAAAGCAATTTGAAGTGTCTCGCCCGTCACTGCGTGAGGCAATTCAAAAATTAGAAGCGAAAGGTTTAGTTACGCGTCGCCAGGGTGGCGGCACGTTTGTAAAAAATCAGCTCGAAGAAGGGCTTACTGATCCACTTTTTGATTTGATTAGTAAACACCCTGAGTCGCAGTTTGATTTACTTGAATTTCGTCATGCATTAGAAGGGATTGCTGCTTACTACGCGGCACTGCGCGGGACCAGCAACGATTTTAGCAAAGTGAAAGAAAGCTTTGATAAAATTGCCCTAGTTAATGATGATTTACAGCAAAAAGCAAAAGCAATTAATGCATTTCACTTTAGCGTGGCAGAAGCCTCGCATAACGTGGTGTTACTGCATTTAGTAAGAGGCATGAAAGCGCTGCTTGAGCAAAATGTATTGCAAAATTTAACTGTTTTATTAAAAAAGTCAGATATTAGCAGTCAATTAGCCCAACACAGGCGTTTATTAATGGATGCCGTTATTGACGGTAATCCAGAACAAGCCCGTTTAGCAAGTAATGCGCACTTAGCATTTATAGAAGAAGCACTACTTGAAGCAGGCAAAGAACATTCGCGAATTGAACGTAGTTTAAGACGCACTAAACAAAATTAAGTTAGTACATAACTACTTTGAACACATAAATTAAGTAGCTGTGATATTAAATTAACAATATTCGTATTTTAAACATAAGGAAACCTCCATATGTCTGAAGTCAATAAAATTGACGTAGACGCGCTAGAAACACAAGAGTGGTTACAAGCTCTTGAATCAGTTGTGCGCGAAGAAGGTGTTGAACGAGCTCAGTTTTTACTTGAGCAAGTATTAGAGCAAGCCCGTTTAGACGGCGTTGATATGCCAACGGGTATTACCACGAACTACGTTAATACTATTCCTGTAGATCAAGAACCTGCTTACCCGGGTGATGTAAATCTTGAGCGTCGTATTCGTTCAATTATACGTTGGAACGCGATTATGATCGTTCTACGTGCATCTAAAAAAGATCTCGACTTAGGCGGCCATATGGCGTCTTACCAATCATCTGCTGCATTTTATGAAGTGTGTTTTAACCACTTTTTTAAAGCACCAAATGATGTAGACGGTGGTGACTTAGTTTATTACCAAGGTCATATTTCTCCAGGTATTTACGCACGTGCATTTGTTGAAGGTCGTTTATCGGCTGCACAACTAGATAACTTCCGCCAAGAAGTTGATGGCGAAGGCTTACCATCGTACCCTCACCCTAAGTTAATGCCTGAATTTTGGCAGTTCCCTACGGTATCAATGGGCTTAGGTCCTATTTCGTCTATTTACCAAGCACGCTTCTTAAAATACTTAGATGGTCGTGGCTTAAAAGATACTAAAAACCAACGTGTATACGCGTTTTTAGGTGACGGTGAAATGGATGAGCCAGAATCACGCGGTGCAATCTCTTTTGCTGCACGTGAAAAATTAGATAACCTTTGTTACTTAGTTAACTGTAACTTACAGCGTTTAGACGGCCCAGTTATGGGTAACGGTAAAATTATTCAAGAGCTAGAAGGCTTGTTTAAAGGCGCTGGCTGGAACGTAATTAAACTAGTGTGGGGCAGCGGTTGGGATATTCTTCTAGCTAAAGACACAACGGGTAAATTACTACAGTTAATGAACGAAACTGTTGATGGCGATTACCAAACATATAAAGCTAAAGATGGCGCGTACGTACGCGAAAACTTCTTTGGTCGTTACCCAGAAACAGCAGCACTTGTTGCTGACATGACAGATGACGAAATTTTCGCGCTTAAGCGTGGTGGTCATGAGTCATCAAAATTATTTGCTGCATTTAAAAAAGCAGAAGACACTAAAGGCCGTCCAACTGTAATTCTTGCTAAAACTGTAAAAGGTTACGGCATGGGTGAAGCAGCTGAAGGTAAAAACATTGCGCACCAAGTGAAAAAAATGGACATGTCGCATGTTGCGCATTTACGTTCACGCCTTGGTCTTGATGATTTAGTATCTGAAGAGCAACTTGCAGAACTACCTTATTTAGAACTTGAAGAAGGTTCACCTGAGTATAAATACCTACATGCTCGTCGTGATGAACTTAAAGGTTACACACCTAAGCGTATTCCACGTTTTAGTGAAAAACTTACGTTGCCAGAAGTAGACGCGTTTAAGCCGCTACTTGAAGAACAAAAACGTGATATTTCTACGACTATGGGTTTTGTTCGTGCACTTAATATCTTATTAAAAGATAAAGGCATTGGTAAAAACATCGTACCAATTATTGCCGATGAAGCGCGTACATTTGGTATGGAAGGTTTATTCCGTCAAATCGGTATTTACAATCCGCATGGCCAAAACTATACGCCACAGGATCGTGATATTGTTTCTTACTACAAAGAAACTGTATCAGGGCAAGTGCTTCAAGAAGGTATTAATGAGTTAGGTGCAATGTCGTCATGGGTTGCTGCTGCAACTTCATATAGCACTAACGATTTACCAATGATCCCGTTCTACATTTACTACTCTATGTTTGGTTTCCAACGCGTTGGCGACATGGCATGGATGGCGGGCGATCAACAAGCACGTGGTTTCTTATTAGGTGCTACTGCGGGTCGTACAACGCTAAATGGTGAAGGCTTGCAACACGAAGATGGTCACAGTCATATTCTTGCTAATACGGTTCCTAACTGTATTTCATATGACCCAACTTACGCGTTTGAAGTTGCTGTTATTGTACAAGACGGTATTCGTCGTATGTACGGTGATGACCAAGAAAATATTTACTACTACCTAACGCTTATGAACGAAAACTACCATCAGCCAGCTATGCCAGAAGGCGCTGAAGAAGGTATCCGTAAAGGTATTTACAAGCTTGAAAGTTACGAAGGTAAAAAAGCCAACGTACAGCTATTAAGCTCAGGTACTATTATGACTGAAGTGCGTAAAGCCGCTACGATTCTAAGCGAAGAGTATGGCATTGCGTCTGACGTGTTCTCTGTAACGTCTTTCAACGAATTAACGCGTGAAGGTCAAGATGTTGAACGTTTCAATATGCTTAACCCTGAAGGCGAGCAAAAAACAGCATTCATCACAAGCGTATTAAACGACTCTGTGACTGTTGCAGCAACGGATTACATGAAAAACTACGCAGAACAAGCGCGTTCATTCATTCCAAGCAGCAACTACAAAGTGTTAGGTACAGATGGTTACGGTCGTTCTGATAGCCGTGAAAACCTACGTCGTCACTTTGAAGTTAACGCGGGCTACGTTGTTGTTGCTACGTTATCTGAACTTGCTAAACGCGGTGAAGTTGAGAAGTCAGTAGTTGTTGAAGCACTTAAAAAGTTCAACATCGACACTAACAAACTTAACCCACTGTACGCATAAGAGGTTTGCAATGAGTATTGAAATTAAAGTACCAGATATTGGTGACGATGAAGTAGAAGTAACCGAAATATTAGTAAGCGTTGGCGACAAAGTAGATGTGGACCAATCATTATTAAATGTTGAAGGCGACAAAGCATCAATGGAAATACCTGCTTCGCAAGCGGGTACAGTTAAAGAAATTAAAGTAAATGTTGGCGACACCGTTACAACAGGCTCTTTAGTATTTTTGTTTGAAGGCGAGAGTGAAAGCACTGGTGAAGAAAAAGCATCAGCCGCTGCTCCAGCTAAATCTGAAGAGGCAGCACCTGCTGCTTCTACAGGTTCTTCAACTAAAGAAGTAACCGTACCAGATATTGGCGATGATGAAGTTGAAGTAACTGAAATCATGGTTGCTGTTGGCGACACCGTTTCAGAAGAGCAATCTATCTTAAACGTGGAAGGCGACAAGGCAGCAATGGAAGTTCCCGCTCCATTTGCCGGTATAGTTAAAGAAATTAAAGTCGCCGCTGGCGATACAGTTAAAACAGGCTCATTAGTGTTTGTTTTTGAAGTAGCAGGAAGTGAATCTGCAGCACCGGCTAAAGAGTCGGCTCCTGTAGAAGCGCCAGCAGCTAGCTCAACAGCAAGCGCAGCACCAACTACTAAAGAAGTAAATGTACCTGATATTGGTGGCGATGAAGTTGAAGTAACTGAAATTATGGTTGCAGTTGGCGATACGGTTGAAGAAGATCAATCAATCTTAAACGTTGAAGGCGACAAAGCTGCAATGGAAGTACCAGCTCCATTTGCCGGTACAGTTAAAGAAATTAAAGTAGCCGCTGGCGATAAAGTATCGACTGGCTCATTAATTTTTGTATTTGAAGTTGCAGGCAGCGCGCCAGTAGCAGTATCTGCACCAGCTGAAAAATCAGCACCTGCAGCTGCGGCTAAAACCGAGTCGGCACCGGCTCAAGCGGCACCAGCAAAAGCAAGTAATGAAAGCTTCACAGAAAACAGCGCGTATGCTCATGCATCACCTGTTGTTCGCCGTTTAGCGCGTGAGTTTGGTATTAACCTAGCTAATGTTAAAGGCACTGGTCGCAAAGCCCGTATAGTTAAAGAAGACGTGCAAAACTACGTTAAAAACTTAGTTAAGCAAGTTGAGTCTGGTCAATTGTCAGCAGGTAGTAGCGCTGGTGGTAGCGAGCTTGGTCTTATTCCATGGCCTAAAGTTGATTTTGCTAAGTTTGGCGAAATTGAAGAGCAAAAGCTGTCTCGTATTCAAAAGCTATCAGGCAAAAACTTACACCGTAACTGGGTGCAAATCCCACATGTTACACAGTTTGACGAAGCTGATATCACAAGCCTTGAAGTATTCCGTAAAGAGCAAAATGTGCTTAGCGAGAAGAAAAAGCTGGGTGTTAAAATTACGCCGCTTGTGTTTGTAATGAAAGCAGCTGCAAAAGCACTTGCTGAATTTCCAAAATTCAACTCATCGCTTTCTGAGGACGGCGAAAGCTTAATCCTTAAAAAGTACATTAACATTGGTGTTGCAGTTGATACGCCAAACGGTTTAGTTGTACCAGTGTTTAAAGATGTTGATAAAAAAGGCATTATTGAACTATCACGCGAATTAATGGAAGTATCTGTTAAAGCACGTGACGGGAAGCTTACATCGTCTGATATGCAAGGTGGTTGTTTTACTATTTCTAGCCTTGGCGGTATTGGCGGTACGGCATTTACGCCGATTGTTAATGCACCAGAAGTGGCTATTTTAGGTGTGTCTAAATCTGAAATGA
The DNA here is from genome assembly GCF_015864285.1 of Pseudoalteromonas sp. NZS100_1. Classification (NCBI taxonomy): domain Bacteria; kingdom Pseudomonadati; phylum Pseudomonadota; class Gammaproteobacteria; order Alteromonadales; family Pseudoalteromonadaceae; genus Pseudoalteromonas; species Pseudoalteromonas sp. NZS100_1. The sequence continues at coordinate 81,863 of NZ_JADYXN010000010.1, read as the reverse complement.
AACCTAAATGGAATGGCAAAGAGTTTGAACCAAAACTAATGGTTCCGCTGTCTATGTCATACGACCATAGGGTTATTGACGGAGCCTTAGCTGCACGCTTTACTGTGACTCTTGCAAGTTACATGAGCGATATTCGCCAATTGGTGATGTAATCGCTGGACAATGAATAGAATCAAATCCCAGCCAGTTGTTTTTAGCTGGGATTTTTACCATTTGCAATGATACAATCTTTGCACAAATTTGTGATCTGCTCTCACTTTCTGCCTTGCAGAAACATGGCAGTTAAACTTTAGGGCAGTGTCCCGTTCAAACAATTAAGGTAATAGCATGAGCAACGAATTAAAAACTCAAGTTGTTGTACTAGGCGGTGGTCCTGGTGGTTACTCTGCGGCATTCCGCGCTGCTGACTTGGGCTTAGAAGTTACATTGGTAGAATCTCGTGAAACATTAGGCGGCGTATGTCTTAATGTTGGTTGTATTCCTTCAAAAGCACTTTTACACGTAGCTAAAGTGATTGATGATGCAGCTGAAATGTCATCTCATGGTGTTACTTTTGGCGCACCAAAGATCGATCTTGACCAAGTTCGTACTTGGAAAGATTCTGTAGTTGGCCAGTTAACTGGTGGACTAGAGGGCATGGCTAAAATGCGTAAAGTGAAAGTTGTATCTGGTTACGGTAAATTCACTGGCAGCAATACTTTAGTAGTTGAAGGCGAGAAAGACTCTACAACTATCACGTTTGATAACGCGATTATTGCAGCAGGTTCTAAACCAGTTAACTTACCTTTCATCCCACAAGATGACCGTGTAATTGATTCAACTGGCGCGCTAGAGCTTAAAGATGTACCAGAAAAACTACTTGTACTTGGTGGTGGTATTATCGGTCTTGAAATGGGTACGGTTTACCGTGCACTAGGTTCTGCAATTGATGTTGTAGAATTTGCTGACCAATTAGTTCCAGCAGCTGATAAAGACATTATCAAAATTTACCAAAAATACGTAAGCAAAAAATTCAACGTAATGCTTTCAACTAAAGTTGTTGGTGTTGAAGCTAAAAAAGATGGCTTATACGTAACGTTTGAAGGTAAAAACGCACCAGCAGAACCTGTACGTTACGACAAAGTGCTTGTTGCAGTTGGCCGTACTCCAAACGGTAACTTACTTGATGCTGAAAAAGCGGGCGTAAACGTTGATGAGCGTGGCTTTATTAATGTTGATAAGCAATTACGTACTAACGTAAGCCATATTTTTGCAATTGGTGACTTAGTTGGCCAGCCTATGCTTGCGCATAAAGCGGTTCATGAAGGTCATGTTGCTGCAGAAGTTATTTCTGGTCAGAAGCATTTCTTCGACCCTAAATGTATTCCTTCGATTGCGTATACTGACCCAGAAATCGCTTGGGTAGGTGTTACTGAGAAAGAAGCAAAAGAGCAAGGCCTAAAAATTGAAACTGCGGTATTCCCGTGGGCAGCTTCTGGTCGTGCTATTGCATCATCTCGTACTGAAGGTTCTACTAAACTTATTTTTGATAAAGAAAGTGGCCGTATAATCGGTGGTGCTATGATCGGTATTAACGCGGGCGAAATGCTTGGCGAAATCGGTTTAGGTATTGAAATGGGTGCTGATGGTGAAGACTTAGCGCTTACTATTCATGCTCACCCTACATTGAATGAATCAATCGGCCTTGCAGCTGAAATTTTTGAAGGTTCGATCACTGACTTACCAAACAAAAAAGCAGTTAAAAAGAAGTAATTTAACTTTTTAGCATTTGTTTGAAAAACCCAACTTTGGTTGGGTTTTTTTATGCCTGGTTTTTAATTTAAGAGATGTTGAATTAATTCAATGATACCAATCTGCTTATATATGGGGTCTATTTAACGTTAAGAAAATTACGCTAGAACTAGGCAAAAGTTTTTGTATCTAGTTGTTCTAAATAAAAAATTTTTAACGACGTTATAGTGCAATTTAATTCGTTAAATTGATCAAAGATTTATGCAGGTTGGTATGACTATAAATATAAGATTAAATAGCGATAAGTCGTTACAATGCGCGCTTAATTAATTGAAGGTAAATACAGTGAAAAACTCAGTTTTAGCATTACGCGCTCAACAAATAAGTGAATCCCGTCGAGAGTTTAATGCTCGAGGCGGTAAATTAGATCGCTGTGAGCAATGCTTAATAGCTAAGCACTACTGTATTTGTAAAGGTGTTGAGCATGCAGATTGTAAAGCAGCTGTGTGCTTATTAATGTATCACAATGAAAGTTTTAAACCTTCTAATACTGGGCGCTTAATTGCTGAAATAGTGCCAGATAACCACGCATTTAGATGGGATAGAACAGACCCTAACCCCGCTCTTTTAGCTTTGATAAGCGATTCACAATATCAGCCAATGGTAGTATTCCCTGCTGAAGATGTAGAAGAGGGCAGGGCCATTACCGAAATAAGTATTGAAGAGGGTAAAAAACCGCTATTTATATTTTTAGATGGTACCTGGCGTGAAGCTAAAAAAATGATTCGCAAAAGCCCATACTTAGATAACTTGCCTGTACTTTCTGTTACTGCTGATAAACTATCTGATTACCGATTACGTGTTGCCCCTCATGCGCATCAACTAGGCACTGCTGAAGTGGCTATTATGGTGCTAGCGCTTGCGGGAGAAATGGATGCATCTTCTAAATTAGAACAGCATTTTATTAAGTTTCGTGATGCGTATTTGCTTGGTAAGCGCAATAAAGGCCGACCGCTAGAAGAGTAGTTTTACGCAGTTAAGCGAAAGCTTGCTGCTCTTTTAAGTGAGCAAGTGCTTTATTTTGAATTGCTCTGAAGCCTTCTTCAGATGTTAATTGTAAAACCGTATTATATAATTGGCTTACGCTATTGTGAGCCTGAATAAACGAGGTGCAGTCCTCACCAATCATATCCTTAGCCTCTTCGACTCGCTTTAAAAAGTAACAGCTAATATCGGTTTTTCCTTTAAAGTGAGTAGTCGCAATAGCGTTAGATATTCTATTAAGCTGATAACTAAATTCATCAGGTCGAGAACCCTCACCCCATTTACTAATAGAAATATCGCTTTCTAACTGGATAATTACGTTAAGTATGTTTTTAAACTCACTCATTGGCATATTTAAAAAGTTATAACCTTTGGGGCTAAATAAAGCTTTATACGGATTTTCGTTGGGAGTTTGGGCACTAAAAACGCCAATTGGTTTTGCTGTACTTGCGTCTGATACTTTACATAAAAAGGTATTGCTTTGCGGCGTTTTAAAATTCATATCCATTGAGTATTTATGATCCTTGCGTTACTTAGTTATCGGCGCAATTAATGAAAAACTTAGCGAAATTTAAAATATTAATAAAGTATTTGAAGGTATTAATATTGATTAGCTGGGATGCAGTATTACCCTGCAAAAGTTAGTGGTAGTTGCTTAGAGCTTTACTAAACCCAAATTTTAGGCAAAGAAAAGCGCGCTCTATCTCTAGGCGCGCTTGCGGAATCTTCTAATTTTCTGCATCCTGCAATTGAACTTAATCAACTCCAATTTTTACTAATCCATGTTTATTACTATATTACTTTTTAGTTCTATGTAATGTAGACCATCCGGGCCTGTATCCTTAAATTCCTAAATATCCTGTAGGGTAAATACTATTACCAAATCCTTAATTACACTTCCTAGTGTATCCCTATTTTAACCAATCCATTGTGTTGCCTTAAAGGCCTGTCCATTTATTCCTTAAACATCCTGTTAAACAACTTAGCCGTGTTGTTATCCTTTTCGCATCTTCCTGACGCTGTCCTTTTTACAACATCGCGTTGTGATACTCATCCTGAGCCTGTCCTAAAATCCGTGTTGTCCTGGTAACCTAATCATTGGTTGGTTGAGTAAGCAGTCCATTTCCTTTTACTCAATAAGCGTCATTGCTTGGTTGATGCGTAAATTATAGTGCAATAGAGCAACTAAAATAGGGATAAAACTACATTCAATTAGTATTTATGCAATAGTAATAATGTAAAAGTTCAATTAATACAGATTGTTAGGTTGTTTTTGTGTGTTTTTTATCTTGATTTTTACTCATTAGCTGTCACATCCGTGAGACATCTCTTACACTGCATTTCCTTTTTGGGCGTTATTTACATATTTACATTTATTTAAAGTGTGCACTTTTTGAATGAGCGCGGTAGAATTCAATGATAATAACAATTATTTAGGTGAAATAATGAAGACAGTATTTACACTTGTTTTAGGATTAGCAGCATCGGCACCAGCCTTTGCAAGTGACGTTGTTAATATCTATTCTTTTCGTCAGCCGTTTTTGATTCAGCCAATTTTAGAAGATTTTACAAAACAAACGGGAATAAAAACCAATGTTGTTTTTGCTAAAAAAGGGTTAATTGAGCGTGTTAAACGTGAAGGTAAGCACAGTAAAGCCGATTTAGTATTAACCTCTAATTTTAGTGCGCTTATTCAATTAGAAGATTTAAAATTAACACAAACTATAAAAAGTGACAGTGTAAATAATAACGTGCCTGCAGCTTTTCGTGACGGTGATGGCCAATGGGTCGCGCTCACTAAGCGAGTGCGTAATGTGTATTCATCAAAAGAGCGAGTTGGTGAGTTACCTAAGCTCACTTATGAAGATTTAGCAGATCCTAAATACAAAGGACAAATTTGTACGCGATCAGGCAAACATCCATATAACTTAGGTTTAGTGGCTTCTATGATTGCACACCATGGTGAAGCGCAAACCAAAGAGTGGCTTGAAGGTGTTAAGGCTAATTTAGCACGTAAACCTCAAGGTAACGATCGTGCTCAAGTTAAAGCAGTTAAAGAAGGTTTATGTAACTTGGCATTAGGTAATAGTTACTATCTTGGTAAAATGCTAGAAGATAAAGAGCAAAAAGGTTGGGCAGAGGCCGTAAATATTAACTTTCCAAATCAAACTAATCGTGGCTCACACATAAATGTTTCGGGTGCGGTTATTACCAAATATGCTAAAAACCCTGAAAATGCATTAAAGCTCATAGAATATATGACCGACAGCAAAGCACAAAACATGTATGCCTCATTAAATATGGAGTATCCAGTTAAGTCGGGTGTTGAACTATCAAGTTTGGTTGCCTCTTGGGGGAGTTTTAAAGAAGACAGCTTGCCACTTGATGAGATTAGTAAATATCGTCCGTTAGCGCTTAAGCTAATTGATGAGGTGAAGTTCGATCTTTAATGACTAATAAATTTAAGCTGTCTAAATGGCAGCTCTTTGCGTGGTCGACTGGCTTAATTCTATCGGCCCCGTTGTTTTTTCTTCTTTTTGAATCTCTACAAGGTAGCTCTGAGGTGTTTTCCCACCTGTGGGATACCGTGCTTTGGGATTACATAACCAATACCGTATTGCTTGTTTTAGGTGTTTGCGTCCTTAGCTGCGCCATAGCTTTGCCACTTGGGTGGCTAACGGCTTACTGTAGTTTCCCGGGTAAAAAACAGTTTGAATGGGCACTTATGCTGCCCCTTGCTATGCCCACCTATATTATTGCCTATGTATACACTGATTTATTAGATTATGCGGGCCCGGTGCAAATAGCGCTGAGAGAATGGTTTGGCTGGCAATCGCCTAATGACTATTGGTTTTTTGATATACGTACATTACCCGGGGCCATCGTTATGATTGCCTTGGTGCTTTATCCGTATTTATTTTTGATTTTTAAAACGGCTCTTCGCGAGCAGTCATTCAAATTAGTACAAGCTAGCCAGTTAATGGGATTATCTCCTTGGCAAAGTTTCTTTAAAGTAAGCTTAGTACTCTCTCGTGGGGCTATTGTGGCGGCTCTTGCGCTTATAAGTATGGAAACCATGGCTGACTTTGCAACAGTGAGTTATTTTGCCGTAAGTACATTAACGACTGCCGTATACGATACGTGGTTTGGTTATTACTCACTTACAGCGGCAGCTAAAATATCGGGTGTGATGTTATTACTGTTATTTTTAGCATTAATGGCAGAGCGCTTTAGTCGTCGTAACCAAGCGGTATTTGAGCGCCAATCAAGTGTAAATAGTGAATCTCTCTATGTATTAAAAGGAAAGTCAGCTTGGCTCGCAACGGCATTTTGCAGCTTTATTTTATTTATCGCGTTTGTAATCCCTATTGCAGTACTTATAAATTACGCCATTACCTACTTTGATAAAGCATGGAATGTAGAGTTTTTTAGTTACGCTTGGCAAAGTTTAAAAGTGGCTGGGGTTGTGAGCCTAATAACGATTACGTTGAGTATTTTTGTCGTTTTTTATCAGCGTGTGGCAAAGCAAACGTATCCGCTTATTCCTGGGCGTTTAGCAAGCACAGGATATGCGTTGCCTGGCACAGTACTCGCTATTGCGGTTTTGTTACCACTTACATTATTAGAGAACACCATTAACACAGCGCTCGAGCCGTATAATTTAGATATTGGCTTACTGCTTACAGGTAGCATTCTTACTATTATTATTGCTTATATTGTTAGGTTTTACGCCATTGCACACGGAGCAATTGAGTCGAGTTTTTTACGTATTAGCCCATCACTTGATATGGCAAGCCAATCAATGGGTAAAAGCCAAGGACAAACACTGCGTTTAGTGCACCTACCTTTACTGCGAAGAGGATTGCTTACTGCTGCTTTATTGGTATTTATTGAGTGCATGAAAGAACTGCCGGCTGCGCTATTGCTCAGGCCGTTTAATTTTGAAAGCTTAGCTACTCATGTATTTCAGTATGTGAGTGACGAGCAGTTAGAGCTTGCTTCTATATCGGCATTATTTATTGTTATTGTTGGGTTTATTCCTTTGTATTTTATTAATCGTTCTATGGAGCAGCGTAGTTAAATGAGTAGTTTAATTTTACAAGGCGTGAGCTATCACTATAACGGTACACAGGTTATTCACGATTTAGATTTAACAGTGGGTAAAGATGAAATAGTATGCTTACTTGGTGCAAGCGGCTGCGGTAAAACGACCACGTTAAAAGCGATTGCAGGTTTAATTGAAGCTAAGCAAGGGTCTATTTTTATAGACGGTAAATTAGTGAGTGATGAGCAATCGTTTGTCTCGCCTGAGCACCGAAACATCGGCATGATGTTTCAAGACTATGCGTTGTTTCCGCATTTGACGGTGGCAAATAATATCGCATTTGGGCTTAGTAAAATGAGTAAAGCTCAAAAGCAGCAACGCGTAGATGAAATGCTTAAGCTGGTACATTTAATTGGCTGTGCCGACAGGTTTCCGCATCAGTTATCGGGTGGTCAACAACAACGTGTAGCTATTGCTCGCGCATTAGCTTATAAGCCTAGTCTATTGCTACTAGATGAACCTTTTTCAAATATTGATACACAAGTACGCTTTGAATTAATTGCCGATATACGTCGAATTATTAAAGCAACTCAAGTATCTGCTGTGTTTGTTACACACTCAAAAGAAGAGGCGTTTGCCTTTTCAGATACACTTGCCATTATGCATCGCGGTAAAATTGAGCAACAAGGCACGCCTGAGCAGCTTTTTGCAGATCCATGTTCAAAGGAGGTTGCAGAGTTTCTGGGTCAAGGCATATACTTGAGCGCAGAAGTATTAACAGCAACTGAATACAAAACACCATTTGGTTTAGTCGAATCTTATGTTGAGAGTAAGCATGACGTAAGCGTAGGGCTTATATATGTACGTCCCCATCAAATAGAATTAGTGGCAGATAACCAAAGTGACAAATTCAGCAAGCGAGCTACAATCATAAGTCGTCGCTTTATTGGTTCGGCGTATGTTTATTCACTTGTTATTGATAAACAAGAAATTGAAGTTGCTGCACAATATGGCCAGTCATTTGAAAATAATGAACAGGTTATAATAAAAATAAAACCTCACACGGTGAATTTTTTCGAATCGTAATTAATTTGTTATTCGCTGTGTTTTTATCTGTAAAACTAAGGAATAACAATGGCGCAAGCGCAATCAGGGATTTGTGCTGAAGCAAACTTACACGGTTTGCACTTATTTTTTAATGTGTTTGATGGTCAAGATGAATCACTTCGCGCAAAGTTAAAACAAGTAAGCGCTATTGAAGAAGAATTTAGCGATCAATTTTCAGAATCAATGCTCTCTTGCATGGTTGCTATTGGTGCGCAATATTGGCCGCATATCCTCCCTGAATACATCCCAAGCGAATTACAGAGCTTTCCTAATATAAACCATAGCGATCATCAAATGAGCGTACAACCGTGCGATTTATTTGTGCAAATTCGCTCTGACCGTGAAGACGTTAACCATTTATTTGCGCTGCAAATTTTAAAACTATTTGCCCCCGATGTTGAGCTGGTGGAGCAAATTCGTAATTTTCGCTTTTTAGATGGTCGTGATTTTAATGGTTTTATTTATGGTGGCGACACCGCACATGGAAGAAAAAAGCGCGCTACGGCTTTAATTAGTAACCCTGGCAATTTTGAAGATCAGGGGAGTTATATTCATGTACAGCGTTATAAGCATGATTTAACTATGTGGCAGCACTTATCATTGAGCGAGCAAGAACAAATAATGGGACGTACGCGCCTTGATAACACGCTAATTACCCCTGCGATTGAAACCAGCCATGCTTCACGTAGTGAGCTAAAAGACGAAGACGGACAACCGCTATTATTAAATCAGAGCATGCCTTATGGCGATGTGTATGAGCAGGGAATGTTATCAATTTCATGCGCTTGTACGGGCACCGCATTTGAAAAAGTACTTAATAGTCGTTTAGGGGAAGGGGATTGTTACGACCACTGGCTTGATTTTACTCAAGCCGATATGGGTTCTGCTTTCTTTGCGCCTTCAGTCGGGTTTTTAAAACAAATTTAGTTTGCTATTAAACCGTATCAAATAAAATGCGAACACGTTCAAGTGTTACATCTATTTCAGATATTTTAGCAGGAGCGATAAAAATAGTATCGTCGCCTGCAATTGTTCCTAGTACGCCATCTGCTTTACCTAATGAATCTAATAAACGCGCAATAAGCTGAGCAGCACCTGGACTGGTACGAATAATGATCATCATTTCGTTGTGCATAATGTCGATTACTAATTGGCGTAATGGGCTTTTAGCCGTAGGTACACCCATTTCAGCTGGTAAGCAGTAAACCATTTCTTGTTTGGCGTTACGTGTGCGTACAGCACCAAATTTACTTAGCATGCGCGATACTTTACTTTGGCTTATATTGTCAAAGCCTTGATCTTTTAATGCATCAACTATTTCGCCTTGAGAGCCAAAATTTTCTTCTTTTAATAGTGATTTAAATGCTTTTACCAGTGCTTCTTGTTTATCTTGTGGTTGCATAGTCTTTATTCGTTTTTGTTATTTATGCCGCAAATTCTACACAAAAATGAATAATTATGCAGCAGTTGTTTAGTTAACTTGCCAGTTTGATGCGTTAAATCACAAAAGTTTACGACTATGGTCGAAAATATACTTGAAATAGACAGGATAAATTTGTTTTTAGTCGCTAATTTCATTATCTTAAGAGCCACAAATGTTTCCTACCTCAAATTACGGAGAATTCCAATGAAAGTTGCTGTATTAGGTGCTGCAGGCGGTATCGGCCAAGCGTTGTCTTTATTATTAAAAACAGGCTTACCAGCTGGCTCTGAATTATCACTTTATGATGTTGCACCAGTAGTACCAGGTGTTGCGGTTGACCTTTCTCACATCCCAACAGATGTTAAAGTAGCAGGCTTTGGCGCAGACGAATTAAACAAAGCGCTTGAAGGCTCTGACATCGTTCTTATCCCAGCGGGTATGCCACGTAAACCAGGTATGGATCGTGCTGATTTATTTAATGTAAATGCTGGTATCATCAAAACTTTAGCAGAAGGCATTGTTGCTAGCTGTCCTAAAGCGTTAGTAGGTATTATTACTAACCCAGTAAATGGCACAGTTCCAATCGTTGCTGAAGTATTCAAAAAAGCAGGTACTTACGACGCTAAACGCGTATTCGGTATTACTACGCTTGACGTTATTCGTTCAGAAGCATTTGTTGCTGAACTTAAAGGCGTAGACGTAGCAACTGTGAAAGTACCAGTAATTGGTGGTCACTCAGGCACAACTATTCTTCCTCTACTTTCTCAAGTTGAAGGTGTTTCTTTCACTGATGAAGAAGTTGCTGCACTTACTCCACGTATCCAAAATGCGGGTACTGAAGTTGTAAATGCTAAAGCAGGCGGTGGTTCAGCTACGCTATCTATGGGGGCTGCTGCAGCTCGTTTTTGTATGTCTTTAGTTAAAGGCCTACAGGGTGAAGAAGTTGTAGATTACGCTTACGTTGCTGTTGAAAATGGCGATGCAGAGTACTTTGCACATCCAGTACGTTTAGGTAAAAACGGCGTAGAAGAAATTCTTTCTTACGGCGAACTAAGCGCATTTGAAACAAAAGCAAAAAATGACATGCTTGAAACACTGAAAAAAGACATCAAAGAAGGTGTTGATTTCATGGCGTAATAGCCAAAGTAGAATAACAAAAAAGCCTGCATTTGCAGGCTTTTTTATTGCTCAGAATTAATTTCACACTGTGTAACTAGTTAAAACTAGTGGTCGCGGTCAACCGCAATACGAGCAAGGCTTATGAGTGCTTGCTTATAGTCAGACTCAGCTAAAAAGTCTAAACACGCAATAGCTTTGTCAGCTTCAAGCTCTGCTTTTTGCATTGTAAATTCAAGCGCATTAGTTTGCTTTAGTGCCGATAGAATGTCTTCTAAATGCTCCATACCATTACTGTGCTCTATTGCATCACGAATAAGCTGCGTTTGCTGCTCGCTACCATGTTGCATAGCATAAATAAGTGGAAGCGTTGGTTTGCCTTCAGCTAAATCATCACCAATGTTTTTACCCAACTGCTCAGCATCTGCATTGTAATCGAGTACATCGTCTACTAGCTGAAACGCAGTACCTAAATGCATACCATATAGGTTTAGTGCATCGAGAGTAGTTTGGTCTTGCTCAGTAATAATGGCAGCAAGGCCTGTCGCTGCTTCAAACAACTTAGCTGTTTTAGAGTAAATAACCTGCATATAACTGGCTTCGGTTGTATCTGGGTCGTTGCAGTTCATTAACTGCAATACTTCACCTTCAGCAATAATGTTTGTTGCATCGGCAAGTACTTGCATAACCTGCATTTTTCCAAGGCCAACCATAAGCTGAAATGAACGAGTGTAAATAAAGTCACCAACCAATACGCTAGCAGCATTACCAAATTCAGCATTTGCTGTAGGTGTGCCACGTCGTAAGTTTGATTCATCTACAACATCGTCATGCAATAGCGTTGCTGTATGAATAAACTCAACAATTGTTGCAAGTGTTATGTGATCTTTACCCTGATAACCGAGCGCTTTGGCTGCTAAAATCGCCAGCATTGGACGAACGCGTTTGCCGCCACTGCTAACTATATATAAACCAAGCTGATTAACTAACGCCACATCTGAGCGCATTTGCGCATGTATAAGTTGATTGACGTCATTCATATCGCTTTCGATTAACGCCTGGATAGCTTTTATATCCATTGATCTCCGAGCCAATTTTTATGTGTGAACGGCGCAGATTGTACAACAAAAAATGCACTAGCTCGATATTTTGTGACGATTGATTGAAAAAACACTATTAAAGTACTTAATTTAGACTGAATTAGCCAAGATAACTGATTAATTGATAATCAATATACAGTTTATGGTGTGCTTAGATATTAAGCTGTGAGGGTCATATTTGAGTACATTAATTTATTTCGACTAAGAGTTAAAAAGCGCTTGGCAAAAGGGCTAATTAATATAAAATGGGGTAAATATTGAATTGCTCTCAAAGCAGCTACTTTTTATTCATTTTAATTACAAAATAGGCTTGCTAGTTATTTCGCGTTAGCGTAAACTTCGCGCCCTATCGAAGAATATTTTAGTTGCGCCGATTTGAGGGTGCACAGACGGAGTTAATTATGTACGCGGTTTTCCAAAGTGGTGGTAAACAGCATCGTGTGACTGAAGGTCAAACGATTCGTCTTGAAAAATTAGACGTTGAAACTGGTGCGGCAGTAGAATTTGATTCAGTACTTTTAGTTGCTGATGGTGAGAAAATCGAGATCGGTGTACCGTTCGTAAACGGTGGCAAGATAACAGCTGAGGTTGTTTCACATGGTCGCGGTGAGAAGATTAAGGTTGTTAAATTTAGACGCCGTAAGCATTCTCGTAAGCAAATGGGCCATCGTCAATGGTTCACTGAAGTTAAAATCACTAGCATTAGCGCTTAATTAGAGGTACTTAGAAATGGCACATAAAAAAGCAGCTGGTAGTACTCGTAACGGTCGCGATTCAGAAAGCAAACGCCTAGGTGTTAAGCGTTTTGGTGGCGAATCAGTTCTAGCGGGTAGCATCATTGTTCGTCAGCGTGGAACTCGTTTCCACCCTGGTACTAACGTAGGTATCGGTAAAGACCACACTATCTTCGCAAAAGCAGATGGTAAAGTTCAGTTTGAACAAAAAGGTCCTTTAAACCGTAAATACGTAACTATCGTAACTGAGTAATCAGTAAGGTAGTTAAAAACCCCGCCTTTGCGGGGTTTTTTGTTTTGTAGTCAGTCAAAATATATACCCAAGCCTGCATTTGTGTTGGCTTGGGTATATAATAGAGTTATTAAACAAGCCAATCCCTAAAGTGAGTAATCATGAAGTTTGTAGATGAAGTAGAAATTCGCGCAGAAGCTGGAGACGGTGGCAGCGGCATCGTGTCTTTCCGTCGTGAAAAATATGTTCCAGATGGTGGACCAGACGGCGGTGACGGTGGAGACGGTGGTAGTGTTTATCTACAAGCTGATGAAAACTTAAATACCCTAATTGATTATCAGTTTGAGCGCTTTCATAGAGCTGAACGTGGTACTAACGGTCGTAGCCGTAACTGTACAGGCCGAAAAGCCGATGACTTATTTGTTATGGTGCCTGTAGGCACGCGCATCATGGATGTTGATACCCAAGAGGGACTTGGCGACTTAACTCAAGATGGTCAACGAATTTTGGTTGCAAAAGGTGGTTTCCACGGCTTGGGGAATGCACGTTTTAAATCAAGTACTAACCGAGCACCTCGTCAAAAAACATTGGGCACACCCGGTGAAGTACGTAACTTAAAGTTAGAGTTACTATTATTAGCTGATGTGGGCTTGCTAGGATTACCAAATGCAGGTAAATCTACGTTTATCCGCAGTGTATCTGCAGCAAGACCAAAAGTAGCTGATTACCCATTCACGACGCTTATTCCTAATTTAGGTGTGGTACGTCCTGAAGCAAATAAATCATTTGTTATAGCCGATATTCCGGGTCTAATTGAAGGTGCATCTGATGGTGCAGGCCTAGGTATTCGCTTCTTGAAGCATTTAGAGCGTTGTCGTGTGTTATTGCACATTATTGATGTAATGCCGGTAGATGGTTCAAACCCTGTTGATAATGCATTCTCGATTATTAACGAGCTACACCAATACAGTCCTAAATTAGCTGAAAAACCACGCTGGTTAGTGTTTAATAAAATAGATTTATTACCAGAAGATGAAGCAAAAGCGCTATGCGAAGCGATTGCAGAAGAGCTGGGCGAAACTGAAAATATTTATCACATTTCAGCAATTAATAAACTTAATACTCAACCTTTAATCCACAACATAATGACACTACTTGATAGCATGCCTAAAGAGAAGTTTGTACAAGTTGAAGATGAAGAAGTTGAATTCAAGTGGGATACCTATCATGAAAAAGCCACTAAAGGTAAAGGCAATGATGATGATTGGGACGACTGGGATGAAGATGATTACGACGTAGAAGTTGTCTACGAGCGTTAATTAAATAGAATTTATTAAAAAGGAGCTTATGCTCCTTTTTCTTTGTTTAAGAATAAAGTACTAGGTGTTTATTATGATAATTTCAATGATTGCAGCAATGGCAAATAACCGTGTAATTGGCCTAGATAATAAAATGCCATGGCATTTACCTGCGGATCTTCAGCATTTTAAAAAAATAACTACGGGTAAACCTGTGATCATGGGTCGTAAAACTTTTGAGTCAATAGGCCGTCCTTTACCTGGGCGTCGTAATATTATTATTACTCGAAACAGCGAATATACTGCACAGGGTATTGAAGTGGTAACCACACCAGAGGCCGCACTAGAACTGGTTTGTGCTGTTGAAGAAGTAATGATTATTGGTGGCGGTAATATTTATGAGCAATTTTTACCAAAAGCAGAACGCTTGTATTTAACCTTTATTGATTTAGATATTAAAGGCGATACACAGTTTCCTGATTACAATAAAGTTGCTAATTGGGGCGTGAAAGAAGAGCAAGAAAACCTCCCTGATGAAAAAAACAAATCTAGTTATAAATTCGTAACTTTGTATAAAGAACATTAACATTATTGCGTAATTTTTGATAGATTGATATAATATTTGATAGTCTATATAAGAACAAAGTATTATAAAGGGTTTGTCATGTTTAAATTACCAAAGCTAGTTGCACTTACTGCTGTTGTCGCTGTAAGTTCTTTTTCGTATACAGCACCTGCAAATGCTGAAGATCAATTAGCAGTATCTATTTGTGAATATATTGCGGCAGACGATAAAAACCGATTACGCAGCAAGCTTAAAAGCTCTCGTGTAAAAATTCGTAATATTTATGATGCAGTACAATGTAATGGTAATAACTTATTACGCCATGCTGTTGCTAGTAATGCAGTGGATACTGGTGAGTATATAGTTAAAAACTTATCAAAAAGTGCGTTAACAGATGGTGCTGATATTGCTTGGGCTGAAGGCAACTTTGCTAGCTCACCACTTATTGCAGTGATTAAAGATCGCGCTGGTCTTTAATTATAAAAAGGTTTTATAACTCTACCTTCAGTAAGGTATTGTTAAATATTGATTAGTCTGAAGTTGTTATTAATAACAATCTCAGGCTTTTTTATTTAGCTAATGTAATCTCACCCCCCCCCCCAACAAAATCATTAATAAGTTCACTATTTACCTATCTATTTTATATTCCCAAAGTGTAGAGTCTTCACTTTAAAAGCAGCTTCAAATTTACTCCTTCAAAAGAGGTAACTTTATTCAGCTGGTATCTATTTTGTATCTGCTAGTTTATTTACAAACTTAATCACTAAGGATAGATATGAAAGCTGTAATTCCAGTAGCAGGCTTAGGGACGAGAATGCTCCCTATGACAAAAGCTATTCCAAAAGAAATGCTCCCTATAGTTGATAAACCTCTAATTCAATATATTGTCAGCGAATGTGTATCTGCCGGTATTAAAGATATTGTATTAGTTACACACAGCTCTAAAAATGCAATCGAAAACCATTTTGATACAAGTTACGAGCTAGAAGCTACTCTTGAAAAACGTGTTAAACGTGCTTTATTAGATGAGATTCGCTCTATTTGTCCGCCTGATGTCACCATTATGAGTGTACGCCAAGGTGAAGCTAAAGGGCTAGGGCATGCTATTTTGTGTGCTAAGCCAATAGTTGGTGACGATAACTTTGTAGTGCTCCTGCCAGATGTGATACTTGATGCTTATACAGCGGACCAAAAAACTGAAAACTTAGCGGCCATGATTAAACGCTTTAAAGAAACTCAAGCAAGTCAAATAATGCTTGAGCCAGTAGCTAAAGAAGACGTTAGTAAATATGGTATTGCTGATATAAACGGTGTTGAGTTAATGCCAGGTAAAAGTGCTGCAATTAAAGCAATGGTTGAAAAACCTGATGCAGATTTAGCACCTTCAAATCTTGCTGTTGTAGGGCGATATGTACTGAGTAAGAATATTTGGCCTCTACTTGCAAAAACGTCTGTAGGTGCTGGCGGTGAAATACAACTTACAGATTCTATTGACGCATTAATGGCACAAGAAACTGTTGAAGCATTCCATATGAGTGGTCGCTCTCACGATTGCGGAGATAAGTTAGGCTATTTAAAAGCAATTGTCGAGTACAGCATGCGGGATAAAAAGTTAGGTAATGACTTTTCTCGCTTTATAAACGATTTGAATTTACCTTAACTACAGAGCAATAAATTTTATGAAAACTATAGAAGCTAAAATAGTTTTCATAAAATGTAGTGAACGCGGTCTATAAACCTTTGCTAGACTACTCTGGGTTACTAAGTTAGTTACACTTTACCTACACTGTAATAGGTTACGTAGTATGATTGTTACTTATTCTGTATTGATCTTTTAAAGGAACCACCATGATTGAGCAAGGCCAAGAATTACCATCGGTTACGTTAACGCAATTAACTGACGACGGTATGCAATCTCTTACAAACAAAGAGTTGTTTGAAGGTAAAAAAGTCGTGTTATTTGCAGTGCCAGGTGCATTTACACCAACGTGTTCAAATGCACATCTACCTGAATTTATTACTCTTGCTGATAAAATTAAAGCAAAAGGTGTTGATGCTATTTACTGTGTATCTGTTAATGACGCATTTGTTATGAAAGCATGGGGCGACTCGCAAAACGCGCAAGAAATTACAATGCTTGCTGATGGCGATGGAAGTTTCACTAAATCGTTAGGGCTTGATAAAGATACCGCTAGTTTTGGTGGTTTACGTTCAACGCGTTACGCTATGATTGTTGAAAATGCAGTAGTAACTGGTTTATTTGTAGAGCAAGACAAAGAGTTTGTTGTAAGCCGTGCAGAATCAGTACTAGAGAAGCTATAACAGTAATAAAATGTAGGTTTTAGCTTTAATTAATCAGCTACTTACTATTTAAAAACCGATGTTGGAAACAACATCGGTTTTTTATTTACGGCTCAAATTTTAAATTACGGTTGGTATTGTCCGCTAAGTGTTAAACCAGAGAAAGTGCTATAAGCGTTAACGCTCAAGTGCCAAGTACCTGCTTGTGGATTGGTAAATGTACATGTTTCTGCGTTGCCATTTTTATAAGGGCGACAATCGTACGTAGTGGTTGTTGGTTGGCTGCCATATTTTACAAATAAGTCTGCATCGCCACTTCCACCCGACGTTGTTACTGTAAACGTACTCATTCCTGCAGGTACATCTAACGTGTAATGTTTCCACTGACCAGTATTGGCTGTCACATCGCTTATAGTGCCGCCGCCTGCTTGTGGAGTGCCTGTACCGCCACCAGACGATGAACCACCAGTAATATTACCTACCAAGCTCACAGCTGAATACGCAGAGTAGCCGTTAAGCATTACGTGGTAAGTTCCCGCAGTAGGGTTATCAATAGAACACTCTTCGCTATTACCGCCTTTATAAGGGCGACAGTCATAGGTAGTAGTTGTAGGTTTACTGCCCGCACGTACGTATAAATCAGCATCACCAGTACCACCACTCATAGTGAATGTTACGTTAGTTGCACCGCTTGGTACGGTCATAGTGTAAAACGCTTGTGCATTTGCAGCCCCACTTAAACCTGTTTTAGCTTCACCATTAATAAGCTCGCTATCACCGCCTGTAGGCGGAGTAGTGCCGCCACTTGCAGCTGCAACAGCTGCGGCTGCATCAACAATACCCGTACCACAGCTAGTACATGTAGCAGGGAACGAACGGGTTGTTGATTTTAAAATACTTTCTATTTCGTCAGGCGTTGCATCTGGTTTTGCTTGCTTAATAAGTGCCGCAACACCTGCTACGTGAGGCGCAGCCATTGATGTACCTTGCGAATAACCGTAGCTGTCGCTTGAAGGTGTAGACGAACCTGAGTTATAAGTTGATAGAACACCCTCGGAGTCGTTTGCAAAACTTTGCGCGCCACCCGGTGCTGCAACATCAATATTGCTACCGTAGTTTGAGTAATAAGCTCGACCGCCATTACGACCTACTGATGCTACGTTTACTACACCATTACAGTTACCTGGGTTGTAGTTTGCGGAGTTATCGTTATCGTTACCTGCAGCAATAACTACCACAGTGCCGTTACTACGCGCGGTGTTAATTGCATTTTGAGTTGTAGAGCTACATGAACCGCTGCCACCTAAACTCATATTTATTACATCTGCAGGGTTTGAGTTAGCAGGAATGCCTGAAACACTTCCGCCAGATGCCCAAATAATACCATCTGCAATATCAGAGGTTAAACCACCACACTTACCAAGTACACGAACAGGCACTACTTTTGCGTTATAAGCTACGCCTGCAACACCTTCACCGTTATTGGTTACCGCAGCAACTGTGCCGGCTACGTGCGTGCCGTGCCAGCTAGAGTTTTGTGCACCGTTAGTGCCACATTCATTCGCAGCAACTGCATCACCAGGATCACGTGCATCGCTATCGCGACCACCGCCATCGTTAGCTACCGATAGGTTAGAGATCATATCGTAACCCGGTAAAATGTTAGCATTTAAATCGGCATGTGGGCGGTAGCCCGTATCTAGTACAGCTACAACTACACCGCTACCCGTTGCGGTATCCCATGCAGTAGGTAAGTTTAAACCACCGGCTTGCTCGTAGTAGTGCCATTGGTCATCAAAGCGTGGATCGTTAGGAGTTGAAAACGGCTTTAACATTTGATCCACTTCAATGTATTCAACATTGCCTGAATCAACCATTTCTTGCATAAACTCTTGGGCCTCTGCCGCACTTAATTTTTTATCAGCACGCATTACGTGGTGGTTATTAAGTGCCATTGCACGAATATATTTTGCTTTTACTTTGCCTTTTTTAGAAGCGAAGTTTTTAACAAAGCTCTGTGCGCGCTTTTTCATGCTAGACGGGTTTGCGTCAGCAGTTGAAAAGCTCGCCATTTCGTTATTATTTTTATATTTAATAATGAACTGAGTTTCGAAACTGCCTTGGCTTTGTAGTTTAGCCGATGTTTCAGCCATTGAACTTGAAACTGATTGAGCCATGCCAGATGTTGCTGCAAAAAGCGTACTAACTGTAATTGCAATTGCGCATCTTTTAAAAGTTTTACTAGTTGTCATAATTATCCCTAGATTTTTATTTATTATTTCGTGATATAAGATCACGATGCGGGAACAAAAGTAAACGATCTGTTAACTAGGTTAAAATATCAATTTATTATGTACCTCTTTCATTTAGTTATAACCCAGGTTTTTAGCGGTTTACTCGTTGTTTAGTATTTGTCATATAAATTAAAAATAAGCATAAAGGGTTGTTTTATTGTGGGGGTAATTATTCCCTACTTATTACTGATGCGTTTTTGTTGTGTTATTACTAATAATTCAAATGCTGCGTTGTTAGCTATTAAACTTTGCTATAATCGAGCAAATTTTTTAATGAGATAAATAAATGACCCAAGTAGATGTAATTGTAATAGGTGCGGGAGCAGCAGGATTAATGTGTGCAGCGCAAGCTGGATACCGTGGCCGAAGCGTTACAGTACTTGATATGGGGAAAAAACCAGGTCGTAAAATTTTAATAAGTGGTGGTGGGCGTTGCAATTTTACAAATGAAAATGCAACCCCGGATAACTACCTATGCACAAACTCTCATTTTGTTAAATCATGCTTAAGTCGTTATACACAGCATGACTTTATTGAGCTGGTGGACAGACATGGCTTGGCGTATCACCATAAAACACTAGGCCAGCTTTTTTGCGATAACAATGCACAAGACATTGTTGATATTTTACTAACCGAATGTGAGTGGGCCGGAGTAAATATAAAGCTACGCAGTGAAGTGATCAGCGTATCAAAAACCGAAACCGGCTATAGCGTTACCACAGAGCAAGAAACCTTAAGCTGTGAGTCGTTAGTTATAGCATCAGGTGGCTTAACCATGCCAAAACTAGGGGCTACACCAATAGGTTATAAAATTGCAGAGCAGTTTGGGTTAAATGTATTACCAACCATGGCAGCACTTGTACCATTTACTTTGCACCAGCACGATAAAGACCGTTTTGAAGGACTTTCGGGAATTAGTATCCCATGTGAAGTTTCAAGCGAAGATGGCTCCGTATTTAAAGAAAATATCCTCTTTACTCACCGAGGGTTATCGGGCCCTGCAATATTGCAAATAAGCTCATTTTGGCGAGCAGGGCAGGCTGTAACTATAAACCTATTACCTGAAATTAATTTAAAGCAGCAACTTGCTGATTGGCGTGAAACACAAGCCCAAAAGTCGTTAAAAAACAGCCTTGCGACTATTTTACCTAAACGCTTTATAGAAATACTGCACGAAAGCAAAGCGATACCAGATTGTAATATTAATCAGCTTACACATGCTCAAATAGATGAGTTAGTAAATTATATTCATGCGTGGCAAATAAAGCCTAATGGGACCGAGGGCTATCGTACTGCTGAGGTAACTTTGGGCGGTGTAGATACCGACGAGTTGAGCTCAAAAACCTTTGAAGCTAAAAAAGCTAAAGGCCTATACTTTATAGGCGAAGTAACTGACGTAACGGGTTGGTTAGGGGGCTACAATTTCCAGTATGCTTGGAGCTGTGGATTTGCTTGTGGGCAGTACGCTTAAGTTTAGGCTATAGACCCATTTAAGTAAGTTGATTGAGCGATAACGGTTGAATCGTTATCGCTAACACATACTTTATTGCGTCCATTATTTTTAGCCTTATATAGCGCAGTATCAGCCCTCTCCAATAGTTTTAGCACTGTATCGTCTTTTTGTATCGTTGCTAACCCAATACTTATAGTAAATGCTATATTTGTAATGCTGTTTTCGGCAATATATTTTCTCAGGTCATCAGCTTTTTTAGCGCTATCATTTAAAGAGGTGTTCGATAAAATAATCGTGAATTCTTCTCCGCCCCATCGCGCAATAAGTGCATCATTTCCCATACGCATTTTTAATATTTTAGAAAATTCAGTGAGTACGTTATCGCCAACTAAATGCCCGTAGGTATCGTTTATATTTTTGAAGTGGTCTATATCGCAAATAAGTAAGCAATGCGGGGTTTTAAAAACGTCATTTTTAGCAATTAACTGTGATAATTCAAAATCAAATTTTTGCCTGTTATAAAGCCCCGTTAACTTATCGGTTTCTGCTAAGTGTTGAATTTCTAAGTTACGGATAGATAATCGAGTGTATGCCGAAAACCGTGTTTTTTCGTAAAATCTAAAAATTAAAATATGAGCAAGACTTACCTCTATAAGATTAAATAAAGAGCCTAAGCCAATTGTTACGGTTTGCTGTTGTTGTAAATACACAAGATACGCACAAATAGTAAAGGCGACTGCACTAAATAGACTTCCCCAGTTTCTTCCAACTAAAAAAAAGCTAAAAGGCGGGATTAACGTCGCCCAAAATAAAGAATGCGCATGCCCACCTACAGAAACCACAAACATCATAATTAAGCTAACGACCATAAGGGTAACAGCCCACGCTGCTGCATTTACGTTGGCTGTTTTATTAAACCAAGTATAAATACCTAACGATATAGTAAGTCCTAAGGCATCAATTAAAGCAATGTCATAGCTTTTAAAATAAAAAAGATTGAGGAGTGTTAAAACTAAAAACTAAAAAGTAACATGTAGTTATTAGTAAAGAGTGGGCTATTAAGCGAGTACGCCAAAAATCCTTATGGTCTTTTGGGTATTGTGGAAACTCTTTGTACCAAAAACCTAGCATAATGAACGACTCTTTAACCTCTGAATTTAGTGATTATTACTTATATTAGGCTTTTATTATAGTTTTTTACTTTGATTAAAACGCTTATATACGGTGGTGTTTATAAAAGTTTAAAGATCATTACAGCATTTTTCAAAGGTATGAAGGACTAGGTAGTGACTGATTACTTAAATGTAATATGCCTCGCCTTGATTTAATTGACGCAGAGCTCGCCGTTATCGCTTACGTAGAGCTCTGAATAAATGTTATATCTATTCCTCTATAAATGCCTCGCCTTGTGTCATCCACTTAGCAGCCGGTTTGCCTTTTAAGTAATGATCAAAGTACTGCATCATACGCACTGAAAAATCGACCTGATTAGGAAACTTTTTCAAGTGGTGTGGTTCACCTTCGTATTGTAAAAATGTAGCGTCTTTTCCTGCACGGCGTAGCGCTAGGTAATACTGCACGCTTTCATGCCAAGGCACAGCATCATCTTTATCGCCAGACATGATTAAAATAGGCGTATTAACTTTGTCTGCAAAAAAGACCGGTGAGTTTTCTATATAAAGCTCTGGTGCTTCAAATAAGTTTTTACCTATACGGCTTTGCCCTGTTTCGTATTGAAATTGACGTGCAAGACCCGATTTAAGGCGAATGCCACTATACGCGCTGGTCATGTTAGATACTGGCGCACCTGATACAACCGCTTTAAACATATCTGTTTGGGTGATCATAAACGCACTTTGATAACCTGCCCAAGAGTGACCCTGCAAACCAATTTTGTTTTTATCAGCTATGCCTAAATCTATTAATTTTTGGGTGGCGTTTATCATGGTTTGCGTTGACGATTTACCTGGGTGACCTATTTCAAAACGAATATCAGGTAAAAATACCGCATAACCGTTTGAGGTAAACATAGGGAAGTTAGGGCGATGGTTTAATTCCATTTTAGGAAAATCAAACATACGCTGGCTCATGTAACGGTAAAAATACACAACCACAGGCACTTTATCGCCTTTTTTATAGCCCGCTGGTTTTATTAGTACGCCTTGTAGGTCTTCGCCATCAAACCCTTTATAGCTTATTAGCTCTGGTTTTTCGCCCCACGCAAAATTATTAATTTGTGGGTTTAGCGTGGTCACTTGTTTTGGTGCGCTAAAGCTAAAATCTGTTTGGTAGTAATCAGGAAATTGGCTATAAGTTTGCGAGGTAAATAAGTACTTGTCAGCCTTTTTGGCTTTTTTAACCATATCAAAGCGTTTATTACCGCTAAGCACCTTAGTTAGTGTGTTAGTGGTTAAGTCGAGCTTTGCAACTTCGCTTTGTTTAGTTTGTAAGTTAATAGCAGAGACAAGTAATGTATCGCCTTTTTTAAAGCCCACTTGGGTTTTATCAAGCTTAATAACACGGTACTGCGTATTGCTTTGCTTACCATTAGTTAGGCGTTTAGCTTGCTGCGTTTTTACGTCAAATGCCCAAATATCGTATTTACTATAAGCAAGCACTTGGCTGCTATCGGTCATCCAACCAGCAAAACCATAACTAGGTTGAGCTGATGGGTAGTCGTGTTTATCATCAGCAAAGGTTGCCTGAATCACTTTTGTAAGCGGTGTTACTTTATTATTTTTTAAATCTTTTAACTGTATTTGGCTATCGCTAAAATAAGCTGCAAACTCACCATTAGGGGCAAGGCTTGGTTTAAACGGGTAGTTACTAATAATGGGAGTTTGTGTACCGGTGTTTATATTTACTGCAAAGTAATCAGCAAAAAAACCGCCGTACATTATTTTTTCTAGGTAGGGGATGTTAGATGAGCCAAGTAAAGAGGCATCTCGCTCAGGGTTCAGTGCAACTTCAGGCATATTAGTGGTACTTAGCTGCACCACTTTTTGCGAGTTAACGTGATATACCGCGCTGTAATGGCGATTTTTATTAACTTCGTTCCATTGCTGTTCTTCACGCGGTTTTATTTGCGCATCGTTGTTGTGCCATACATCTAAACCTTTATGTTCACGTATGGTATCAAAGTCGTACAATGAGGCCTCGTCGGTATATTCTTTGGCTTTTACTTTAGCTGCTAATTTTGGATGGTTTTCAAAATATAAGCGCTCGCCATTTTCTGACCATTTAAGGGAAGCTGTTTTACCTAGAGTCCATGTTTTATCAGGTGAAGTTATTGTTGAAAGTTTATCGTTTTTATATAGCTGTAAACTGTAGCTACGGCGACGCGTATCATCATTTACATAGTTACCTAATGTAAACACTGCAATATTGTCAGTTGGGTGCCATGCTATTTTATTTGCGATTGCGCCTGGTTCATCAATTAATACGCTGCTATTAAAGTCACTTAGCTCAATTAACGCTATTTGGTTGTTATTACCATCGCTGTAACTTTGACTCACTAATAGCTGGCTGTTGGCTGAGTTAATCGCGTAGCTAAATACGTTTTCTATTGTATGGGTGCGTTTATCAGATAAATTTACGATAACAAGCGCATAGCTCTTATCTTTTTTATCGGGCGTGATAGCGTTGTCTACTTCGTTTTTAGCGCTATCGGTTTTATCTTCTACTTTTGCGTCATCGTCTTTTTTATTTAAACGATAAGCAAGCCACATACCGTCATCAGATACCGTATAATCTTTTACATCAGCAAAGTTTTGTTGGGCACCTGATTGCGTGTTTACGAGTACCAGATTGTTTTTAAGTGTGTCTTTTTTTTTGGTTATTTCTTTTTCAAGTAAGGTAGGCACTTGTGTAAAAGCGACCCAGTTAGCGGCTTTATTAATATGAGGCTTAGTGCCGCGTTCTACTTCTGCGATGAGCGTATTGCTTTGTAGTGAGTAAACTTGGCCAGTTGCATTTCCACGATACGGCGTTGCACTAAAAGTGAGTACTTGGCCATTGTCAGATAGTTGTGTGCTTTTAGCTGATTTAAAACTAAATACGTCTTTAAATTGTAGCGATTCTTTGGCGTGTATGCCGGTGCTAGTTAAGCTGGCAACGAGTGCCGTGCTTAATAAGGTGAGTTTTGTTTTCATTATTGATTCTCGTATTATGACATTGTTTCATTGTAACGAGTTTGGCTCACAATTCGAGCGGATCAGATAAATGGCAGCTACATACGACAAAACGACCCGTAGGTCGTTTTTTGGTATTTAATTTATTAATTTAGCAAACATTACAGCCAAATTTTTTGTAGCTCAAGCCATTGTTTTTCAAATTGAACACTTGGCTTTGCTTTAAAGTCGCTACGTACAAACTGATTCATTTTGCCTTCAACGTAGGCAAGTAAAAAGTTTGCAAGTGTAAGCTCATCACTTTGAAAGTTTTTACCTTCACGTAATTTACGCTCACGAAGTACTTGTTTAAACTGAGTTTCTAGTTTTTCAAACAGACTTTGTACCCGCTCGCGTAAACGTTCCTGCTCACCTTGTAATGCGTCGCCAGTTAAAATACGAGTAATGCCTGGGTTTTTTTCAGCAAAGGTTAGAAGTAATAATAGAATGTTATAAATGCGCGTTTGGCTTTCTTTTTCGTTTTCAATAATAATATTTATACGAGATAAAAGGGTATCTTCAATAAACTCAATTAAGCCCTCAAACATACGCGCTTTGCTCGGAAAATGACGGTATAGCGCAGCTTCAGACACACCCACCTCAGCAGCTAGTTTTGCTGTGGTGATGCGTTGTCCTAAATTAGTTTCTAACATTTGTGCGAGTGCTTGCAGTATTTGCTCTTTGCGATTACTTCTTTTTGTCGCAGGCATGAACATTCCTTTTTATTAGTTATTCTTAGTGGCGCAGTTAAGAACCCTAGTCATTTTTTGTTCAAATGATTGGCGTATGTTAATGTTTTATTCAGTTTGTTTCCAGCCTTTTTATAGATGTTTAGCCAGCTGTTCGATCACCTTGCGAGCTATTTCTATTTTACTTGTAGTTGGTAATTCTAGTTGTTCGTTATGCCAGTACAGTGTTAAAGCATTATGATCGGAATTAAACCCTAAGCCACTTTTTGATACGTCATTAGCGCAAATCATATCTAGATTTTTATTCTTTAGTTTACTTTTAGCATAGCTTTCTACATTTTGAGTTTCGGCGGCAAACCCCACAGTATAAGGACGGTTTTGTTTAAGGTTGGCAATAGCTGCAATTACGTCAGGGTTTTTAGTTAAAGTAAGAGTGAGTTCGTCGCCTTGCTTTTTCATTTTTTGAGTCGCAATGTTTGCAGCTCGATAATCCGCAACAGCAGCGCAACCTATAAAAGCATCTGATTGTGGTGCATAGGTAAGTGACTCAGTTAATAGCTCCTCAGCGCTTTCTATATTGATAAGGTTTACGCCAGTAGGGGCTTTTATAGTGACCGGACCCGAAATTAAATTAACCTTAGCACCGAGTTGCAAAGCGGCTTCTGCCAGTGCATAACCCATTTTTCCTGAGCTGTGATTTGATATAAAACGTACCGGATCGAGAGGCTCACGCGTTGGGCCTGCTGTTATTGTAATTGTTTTTCCTGCAAGTAATTGCGGTTGCTCTTTTGCTATACATAGCGCAACTAGCTCATGAGGCTCTAACATGCGTCCAGCGCCTATATCACCACACGCTTGCTCACCTTTACCCGGGCCCCAAATAAGTACGTTACGTGCTTTTAATGTGGCTAAATTAGCTTGTGTTGCTGCGTGTGCATACATTTTCTGGTTCATGGCTGGTGCAACTGCGACTTTTGCAGGCGTTGCTAGCAGTAACGTCGTTAGTAGGTCGTCAGCAATGCCGGCTGCCATTTTAGCAATAATATTACACGTCGCTGGAGCAACTAAAATTAAGTCAGCCCATTTTGCAAATTCAATATGCCCCATTGAAGCTTCAGCAGAAGGGTCTAGTAATGAGTCAGAGACTGTTTCTCCACTAACGGCTTGCATGGTCAGTGGTGTAATAAAGTGTTTAGCTGATTCAGTCATAACTACTTTTACTTCACAACCAGAGTCTTTTAATCGCCTAACGAGTTCTGCACATTTATAAGCTGCAATACCGCCGGTAATACCTAGTACAATTTTTTTGTTTGTTAAGTTAGTCATGGATGTTCATCAGTTTTTATTAAATATTGGGCTTAAAATAACAAATCTTTACCCATACAGCGAAGTTTTTTAATTCGAAATAACAGGCTAAATTTCAAATTTGCATTACATTTATAAGACACTTTCGCCTCTCAAGGATGAATAATGCAACTTACTTCACTACCAAACTCACTTCGACCTCGTGAAAAGCTCATAGCAAAGGGGGCTAAGGCGCTGACTGACGCAGAGCTTCTTGCCATATTTTTACGAACAGGGTTACCGGGAATGAATGTAATTGAGTTGGCTCAGCATTTATTAAACGAGAATAAAACACTTCATAATTTGTTTAATGCTAGCATTGAGGAGTTTTGCTCTCAAAAGGGGTTAGGGACCGCTAAGTATGTTCAGCTACAAGCTGTGTTAGAGCTAAGCCAACGTTATATGCAGGAGCGTTGCCAACGAGACGCCGTGTTTAATTCGCCAAACTCAGTTTACGATTACCTAACAATTCAAATGCGGGGCTTACAACAAGAAGTATTTATGGTGTTATACCTAGATAGCCAAAATAGATTAGTAAAAGATGAAATACTTTTTTATGGCACAATTAATTCTGCCAGTGTTTATCCGCGTGAAGTGGTAAAGGCTGCGCTTAAAAATAATGCAGCCGCTGTTATTTTTGCACATAATCACCCAAGTGGTATTGCAGAACCGAGCCAAGCAGACAAACTTATTACTAATAAATTGCAGCAAGCACTGCAATTGGTCGACATAAGTGTGCTCGATCACATCATTGTTGGTGGAGAAACGTGTGTTTCGTTTGCCGAGCGAGGCCTGATTTAGCTTTGTTAGATACAGAAGTGTGTTAAAAATGAGCTGTTTAACGTGTTTTGGCAAATTAGTTTAATTTAAATGCAGTTTTTACTTTCCCTAAGGGCATTCGATCTTTATAATTAGCCGCTATCAAATTTACATATATGAGCTGATTGGATAGATCAGTGTTTGATCTTTGCCTGTAAAAGCTGTATAAAGAGCGCCCTTCGATTTATCTCTAGGGCGGAAATACACGGCCTTAGATTAAATTAAGCTCGAGCGAAGTTATTGGAGATATATAGACATGTCTAAAGTATGTCAAGTTACAGGTAAGCGTCCTGCGGTTGGTAATCACCGTTCACACGCGAGAAACGCGACTAGACGTCGTTTCCTACCTAACCTACAAACACACCGTTTTTGGGTTGAAAGTGAAAAACGTTTTGTAACATTACGCACTACTACTAAAGGTATGCGTATTATCGATAAAAAAGGCATCGACACGGTTCTTACAGAAATCCGTGCTCGCGGCGTTAAAGTTTAAGGATCTGAATCATGCGCGATAAAATCCGTTTAGTTTCAACTGCCGGTACTGGTTTTTTCTACACTACTGACAAAAACAAACGTAACATGCCTGAGAAGATGGAAATCAAAAAGTTTGATCCAAAGATTCGTAAACATGTTCTTTTTAAAGAAGCTAAAATTAAGTAATTTTAGTTCTTTTAGAATTTAAAAACCCAGCTTAGGCTGGGTTTTTTGTTTTTAAAAATATGATTAGTGAATTGATATAAAAAAACCTCGTTGGCATAACCAACAAGGCTTTTAAATCAAAAAACGTTATACCAATAGCATTAAATTAGTGAGCTATTTAATGCGATAAAATAATCATGTTTTTAATAAAATTGGTATCATTATATTTTTGTGAATGCATCTTGTAGTGGTGGTACTACTTGCTTTTTACGGCTTAGTACACCATCTAACCATACTTTATCATTCTCTGGTTTTACACCGTAAGCCTGCTCAACTAAGTTTGCATCGTCAGATACAATTAGCATTTCTGAGCCTTCTTTCATTATATCGGTAAGCAGTAAAAATACAGAGTGGCGATTACCCTCAACTTTTAGCTTAGCAATATCGGCTGCAAGGTCTGCTTTAATATCGTCAAAAACAGCAAGGTCGATTACTTCTAGTTGGCCAATGCCTACCAGGTTACCGTTCATGTTGAAATCTTTAAAGTCACGCATTACTAAATCACGTGCTGGTGTGTCTTCTACCGCAGATTTAACGCGGAACATATCCATACCCAATTCTTTAAAGTCTTCTACGCCTGCAATTTCAGCTAGCGCTTCAACACATTTAATATCGGCAGTGGTACATGTTGGTGATTTAAATATGACTGTGTCGCTTAAAATTGCACACATCATAATACCCGCGATGTCTTTAGGGATTTCTACGCTGTAGAAGTCGTACATCATTTTAATAATGGTGTTTGAACAACCAACAGGACGAATCCAGCATTCAAGCGGTGTAGATGATGTTAAGTCACCTAATTTGTGGTGATCTACCACGCCAACAACGCGAGCTTGGTCGATATCATCGGGTGCTTGTGTTTTTTCTGTGTGATCTACAATATACACATCTTCACCCGCGTAGCTTAATTTAAGCTCTGGTGCTTCGAAGCCAAATTTATCAAGGATAAATTGAGTTTCAGGTGAAATTTCACCAAGACGAGTTGGAATTGCAGGCTCATCGATTTGGTTTTTTAAATAAGCCAGTGCAATTGCACCACAAATAGAATCTGAATCTGGGATTTTATGGCCCACTACATACATAGACATTGACGGAACTCCTTTAAATTTGCCGATATTCTAACAAAGTCTGCGGCCTTTAACATATAGACAGCGCAATTAAGTTTTAGTTACACTTTAAAATCTTGAATTTACTAGGTGTATTAATATGCGACTGGGCCGTAAAGGTTGGAACAACGTTATAATATTTTCGATGTTGATTATGATCTTCTTCTTAAATGGCTGGCATAAGCAACTTTTGGGAGGGGAGGATAAACCAACATTACAAGCCGTACTCCCCCAGCAAAGTTTTGTACTGACACTGCAATTTGTTGATCAAAAAATTGAGCGAATAGGAACAAGCTGGCGTACAACCCCACTACAAAAAGACATACCACTTGTGTGGCAAGCATCTGAGCAGCAACTTAGTGATTTAATTAACCAATGGCAAAGCGCGCAGTTAATGGGTGTTAACGAATCTGTTGTTTTTAATCCTAATGCACCTTTATATGTTGCTACATTTGAGTTGGCTGGCGAGAGTTTACCTTGGGTTTATTTGCTTTATAAAGGCGATGGGCAATATTACTTACTCGAAAAGAGTAGCCAACGAATACTCGCACTCGATTTAAAAACTGCACAGCAGTTATTTCCTAGTTTTGATTTTTCACAAAGTGAGTCTAATTAATGCCTGAATTACCAGAGGTAGAAGTGAGCCGAATGGGCATCACTCCCCACGTACAAAACCAAGTTGTTACAAAGGTAAATATTTACAATGCCAGTATGCGCTGGCCAGTGCCAGATGACGTGTATCAACTTGAAGGGCTAATTGTTACTAGTATTGAACGACGAGCTAAATACTTACTTTTGCACTGTGAGCTTGGGAGCACTATTTTACATTTGGGTATGTCAGGTAATTTACGTGTTGTAGATAAAAGTGAGCCGCTTAAAAAGCATGACCACGTAGAGTTTATTTTTGGCAACGGTAAAGCACTGCGCTTAAACGATCCTCGTCGCTTTGGTTGCTGCTTATGGCAAGAGCCAGGTGAAGTGCATAAGCTACTCTCTAAGCTAGGCCCTGAGCCGCTTACCGATGATTTTTTTGCTAAACGCGTGTACGAACAATCGCGCAATAAAAAAGTACCCGTAAAGCAATTTATTATGGATAACGCAGTGGTGGTTGGTGTTGGTAATATTTACGCGAATGAATCGTTATTTAAAGCGGGTATACATCCAAAGCGAGAAGCGGGAAAAGTATCGCTCAAACGTTATCAAGCACTTATCCCTATTATAAAGGACACGCTTGCTGCGGCTATAATACAAGGTGGTACAACGCTTAAAGACTTTGCACAAAGTGATGGTAAACCAGGGTATTTTGCTCAAGAGTTATTAGTATATGGGCGCAAAGGCAAGCCATGTATGACGTGTGAAAACGAATTAGAAGAAATTAGATTGGGGCAGCGCAGTACTATTTTTTGCTCAAATTGCCAAAAGTAGTTATCTAGTTATCTAGTTATTTGAATATTTAGTTATGTAAATTTTATCGATTCTAAATTTAATGATATTTAAGGGCCAGCTTTAAAAGCTGGCCCTTTATTTTAAAGCTCGAACGGTGCTACACCGACCGCTTTCATTTTATATCCTACCTGTGCGATTTCGCCCGACCATGTTTCTGTACTTATGACTCCAGTTACAACAATTGCGTCGTATAGGCTATCTATTGGTACTCCACCTTTAATTGTTACATGGACTATTTGATTTGGCGGTGGTGGTGGTACGTGTATACAGGCGCCAAAATAAGGGACGAGTAAAAACTCGGTAATGACTTCGCTATCGCCCTCAAGTGGCACAACAAAACCTGGCAAACTCACCGATTGCCCATCAAGTGCTTTTACTACTGGTGCATCTAAATCGGGTTGCACCCAGTTTTGATCGCTACCTTCGTGATTAGCTTGTGCTTGAGTGTCTATTTGCACGTGGTTTTTAGGGATTAAGTCTTCCCAAAAAATTTCTTTTGGTGGATTAGCATAACTCGCTACACTTATAAATAATAAGCCAATAGCAGCAATGTACTGAAAAGCTGTTTTAAAAAATGTCATAAAATCCCTAAAAATTATGCTTTTATACTCATACCATCGCTGAGTGAATAAAAATAAGCGCGAGTAGCGGGTATTAAGCCAATAATAAAACCGGCTGCCATAATAACGCCGATTAAGCCCAGTTCATAGTAAGAGAGTATTGTGATATTTACGCTTATACCGGCATGACTTTGTAAGTAACCGCCGGCTGAAAAAATAGCTAAATAGTAAAGCACACTACCTGCTAGGCAACCAAGTAAAGTGGTCAGTAGTGACTCAATACTTATAAGTGTAAATAAATGCCAAGGGCGAGCGCCTACCGAACGTAATATAGCAAGTTCGCGACGACGCTGACTCAGGTTTGCGAGCAATGTCGTTAGCATGCCAAGTAGGCTAATTAACACGACAACAGCTGAGAATAGCAAAAGTATTTTTTCTACTATGGCGAGCATTTCCCATAACTCTTTAAGTGTTACGGTTGGCATAATGCCAAGCAGGGCTTCTTGCTTATATTGATTTATATTGCGCCTAATTTGTAGTGTGTATAAAGGCGAATTAAACCCCATTAAAAATGCCGTAATTTGTTTAGGATGACCTGTTAAATCATTATGCTTTTCGTGTTCAGCGTGTTCAGCGTGTTCAGCGTGTTCAGCGTGTTCAGCGTGAACTGGACTTGATCCGCCGTGAATTAAATCTATTGCAGCTAAAGGTATATGTAATGTTTTATCAACAGGCGTGCCTGTTGGATTTAAAATACCGACGATTTTAAATGGGTTGTCGTCATGATGATGAAAGCTGGTGTTCCCCATACCGTGCGATATAACAATAGAGTCGTTAAGTTTATAACCTAATTTATTAGCGACTTCACTACCTAGCACCACTTCGTTAATTGCAGCAAAAGGGTGGCCTTTATTAAAGGTTAAATTTTGTTTTTTTGCAAAGCGATAATGGCTAAAATAATCAAGTGTTGTGCCTAGTACCGCTTGGCCTTTATGGCTGTCGCCTAGGCTTATAGGTATGCTCCATTTTACGCCTCGCTGACTGGTTATGTATTCATAACTTTTCCAGCTTACGCCGTTATTAGTATGGCCGATTCTAAATACTGACGAAAGCAGCAACTGTATGTCGCCGGTACGTGCACCAACAATTAAATCAGTGCCCGAAATAGTATTACTAAAACTACTTTTAGCATCAATTCGTACACGTTCAATACTTAAAAGTAGCATTACACTAATTGCGATAGTAAATAATGTAAGCAGTACACTTGCGCGGCGGTTTAATAAGCTTTTGTAAGCAAGTTTAGCGAGAATCATACTTGTTCCTGCAAGCTTATAAGGTCAATGGAGCGGTCAAATAAAGGCTTTAGTGTTTCATCGTGGCTCACAAATACCAGCGTACTATTAGATAACGTTGCCTGCTCAAACAGTAGGTTTATAAAGCTTTCACGGTTATTTGTATCGAGTGCAGATGTGGGCTCATCAGCAATTATTAATTCAGGGCTGCCTATAAATGCACGAGCGGCAGCAACGCGCTGTTGCTGTCCAATACTAAGCTCTGCTACATCCTTATGATGGTACTGCGCAGTAAGGCCTAAAGCATTTAATAATCGTATGGCTTCTTGTTGTAATGCAGAGTTTTTATTTGATGACTGTTTTAATATTTTTTGTTTGCGGCTTTTTGAAAACTCACACCCAAGCGTTATATTTTCAATAGGTGTTAAATAAGGGAGTAAGTTAAAGTTTTGAAAAATGTAGCCAATATGATCTGCTCTAAACGCATCACGGGTAGTATTGCTTAATGTAGTTAGATTTTGGTCTAAAATTGATACCTCACCGCTAGTGGCTGTATTAATGCCAGCAAGAATCGCTAATAATGTCGATTTACCTGAGCCACTAGGACCGTGTAAAAAAATATGCTCACCTTTTTCGATAACTAACTCTTTTATGTTGAGCGTGGGTGAGTTATCGCTTTTATGCCACTTAAAAGTTACATTTTTTAGGTTGATCATTACTTTATTTTACCATTTCCAATAATTGAGGTTTCTGCGCGTTTTAAATTGCCTAATAATATTAAATGGCTTAGGTTTTAGCTTATCTTCACTTAATAAAAACTCATTTGTTGCAGCAACTACGCGTTCACTCGACTGCCCATCAGTATATGGATGAAGCTCTTGGCAATAGTTTTCAATATTTTTCATAAGTGTTTTAGGGTACGTGAAAGCCTGCTCTAAGGCTTCTTCAACTTTATTAGGGTCTGTTACATTAAGTAGGTGTTCCTCAGGAGCATTATTACAAAAGGTGACCACAGGTTTTCGTTGGACTAAAAACATTAAAAGTACTGATGATGTATCGCATAACATAACATCGGCTGATTTTAATAAAGGGACTACGTCGTCGGTCTCAATAAACGTTAAATTTTGATTGCTTAATGCCTTATATTTGCTCACCAATTCAGTTGGCATTTTTGGATGAAATTGCATTAAAATTCGCCATTTTCCGGTTTCACTAAAATGTTTTATTTGCTCATATAGCTTTGGTGCAAGCGATAGTCGCTTTGAAAATGTAGAGCAGATTAATAAGGTTAGTCGGGTGTCTGATTTATTTGTATAAGGCGTTTCGGTGATGCCATCAAATAATCGGTCAAGAGGAGGCCAGCCAGTTTCTGTTACCTTGAAATAGCCTAGTTTTCTTTGTAAGGCTTTAAATGGGATTGTTGTATTTGGGCCTTGTGTACAATACAGATCGAAACAACCTCTAGCTTTAAGATGATCGTTATTCCCTTTTTTATCTAGCTTACCTGCATCAAAGCCATGAAACACACCTACTTTGATACCAGGGAAAAAAGTGGGTATTAAATTAGCCGGTGCAAACGTTGCATCGGGTTTCCATTCGTGAATATCTTCTATTGTATTAAGCCGTTTTTCTTCTTTTTTTAAAAAATTAGGATTGACTGCCAAACCTTGTAAAAACCAGCGCACTTCACCACCATGAGCTAATATTGCAGCCTGAATAGGCCTCAAAATAGCATATGAATAATTTTGAGAAATATACATCAAGTATTTTTTATTTTTAGTGGCAGTTAAGTAGTTCAAGCTATCTCCTCAGGCTGGTTGGCACATTAAGTTTACCCCATTGCGACTCGCTTATAAATATATGCCTTTATTTGTTTTAAGCATCCGATTGAGCTTTGAGGTTGGCTAGATTATTATACAGCCCATATAACCCCATACCATACTTTGCTCAAAGAGCATCCCTAACCCCGGAGATAGCATGACTAGCTATAAAGTTTTAGACGTAAACGATGATTTACCCATTCGTACCAAAGGTGAAGTACACAGCGGTAAAGTTCGTTCGGTTTATTGGTTAACTGATGAAGACAGCGCACGATTAATTAAAGACAAAGGCTACCAAGTACCGACAGGTACTGAGCTTGCGATTATGGTTATTTCAGACCGAATTTCTGCATTTGATTGCATTTGGCAAGGCGAAAATGGTTTAAATGGCGTACCAGGTAAAGGTATAGCGTTAAACTCAGTGGCAGCCCATTGGTTTAAGTTATTTGATAAGGCAGGCCTTGCGGGGAATCATATTGTTGATATTCCGCATCCGTATGTGTGGATTGTACGCAAAGCCAGTACAGTAAAAGTAGAGGCAATTGCTCGCCAATATATTACGGGTAGCATGTGGCGCGATTACGCCAAAGGCATACGTAACTTTTGTGGTATTGACTTGCCAGAGGATTTAAAAGCGAACCAAAAGCTTGATAACGTTTTAATTACGCCATCAACAAAAGGTATTATTGAAGGCGTTGCCGATATTCCGGCCGTTGATGATGTAAATATTACTCGCGCTAACATTACTAATAACTTAGATGTATTTAACT
The DNA here is from genome assembly GCF_015864285.1 of Pseudoalteromonas sp. NZS100_1. Classification (NCBI taxonomy): domain Bacteria; kingdom Pseudomonadati; phylum Pseudomonadota; class Gammaproteobacteria; order Alteromonadales; family Pseudoalteromonadaceae; genus Pseudoalteromonas; species Pseudoalteromonas sp. NZS100_1. Next base: position 46,706 of record NZ_JADYXN010000010.1, on the reverse strand, counting down.
TTAAATCGGCAGATGATGTAACAAAATACGAAAAACTGTTAGTTGAAGGTTTTAAATTAATTAGTGATGAACTTGCTAAGCTTGACCAGATTTTTGTAGATACAAAATTTGAGTTTGGTTATGTAGAGGATTTAAATGGCGCACAGCAACTTATTTATATTGATGAAGTAGGCACGCCAGATTCATCGCGTATTTGGGATGAAGCTGCATACAAAAACGGTAAAATTGTTGAAAACTCTAAAGAAGGCTTTCGCCAATTACTTATTAATAATGTGCCAGAGAGCGACGTATTATTAAATAAAGATCGCATGAGTGAGCGTGAGCAGTTAGCAAAAGATTATATTTTACCTGAATCAGTAATGCTTGAAGTGTCAAATACCTATGTTGGCATAGCGAGTAAAATTGTAGGTAAAGATATTGTGATCCCTGAGAATCCTCGCCAAGAAGTAATTACTATTTTAGATAACGATTACGGATTAATTGTTAAATAGCAGCACTTAAGTGCTAACAAAGCCAGTAACTAAGTCTTTATTTTTAGTTACTGGGCTATAATTCTTGCAATTAGTGCTCGTCTCTAATTAACTTAACCTAACATTAATATTTAGGTGTTGTTATGTTTGAGCGGGCATTGCAAAAATTTGTAAAAAGCAGTTACTTTTTAGCTATAGGTTTGTTTTTTAGTCAGTTTGCTTTAAGTGCTAATATTGAATTAGTAATAGAAGATCAACACGGCCAAAAGTTATCAGGTGCAGTGGTTGAGCTTAATATTGCTGACAAACAAGCCACACCATCAAATTTGCCCATTGCTATAATGGATCAAGTCCATAAGCAGTTTTTACCCGAATTATTAGTTGTACAACAGGGTCAAAAAGTTAACTTTCCTAACAGCGATAATATTCGCCATCATGTTTATTCTTTTTCACAAGCTAAGCCTTTTCAACTAAGATTATATTCAGGGCAACCAAAAGAGCCCATTACGTTTGAGCAACAAGGGGTTGTTGTTTTAGGGTGTAATATTCATGACTCTATGGTTGGCTATATCTATGTAGCGAGTAGTGAATCCGTATATAAAACAGATAAAAAAGGCTATGTTAGTTTGCCTATTAATACGCTGCCTGCACAAGTGAGTGTGTGGCACCCTTTACAAACAGCGCCATTGGAGAATAAAAAAATGATAACAATTAGTTCTCAAAAACAGTTACAGATAACAGTAAACACATCGACCCCAGCACCTAGAAATACCTTTGGTAGTAAGTTTAAGGCTGGTAATGACTAATAGTTTACGAAATCGCATAACCATTTTATGTGTTGGCTTAGTGTTATTAACCACTATGGTCAGCTTGTTTAGTTTTTGGTGGTCTACGAGTAAGTTTCAAGAAGAAAAAGTAAATCAAGACATTACCGTAGCGCAAAATGTTTATAAGCAATATTTAAAATCAAAAGAAAGCCTACTACTAACCGCAGCAAAAGTACTCACCTCCGACTTTGGTTTTAAGCAAGCTGTAGCAACGCGGGATGCCGGGACAATAAGCAGTGTGCTGTTTAATCATAGCCAACGTATTGATGCCGAATTAATGCTGCTACTTGATTTATCGGGTAGGCTAATTTCCGCCAATACTAACGAAGACGCTTTTGCACATAACTTAAAGCCGTTAATGGAAGAGCTTTTAAGTGCGCCAGAAGAGTCTAGTTTTGTGGTGCTAAATAACGAGCTTTACCAAATTATTTTATTACCCGTAAGAGCGCCACGTACAGTGGCCTATAGTTTGGTGGGTTTTAAAATTGATGACAATGTAGCCCATGAACTAAAAAGCTTAACAGGCATGGATGTGAGCTTTATAGGTAGCGCTGACGATATTGTTATTAGTTCATTAGCTAATCGCCCTGAGCAATTTGAACCTGTTAGCTATTTTAGTACCGTAACCACATCGCGTTTTTTTGGTGAGTATTTGGTGTATCGTAACCGAGATATAGATTTACCATCGTTGTTGACCCATCCTATAATTATTTTACTGAGCGCCGATTTAACACAAAGTTATAGTGACTTCGAAAAACTTCTTTTTACACTTATTATTTTAGCTATTTTAACTATGTTTGTAGGTGTTATTACGAGCAGCATATTTGCAAATAACTTAACTACGCCACTTACTCAACTAGCTGTAATAGCAAGGCAATTTGCACAAGGTAATTATGCTTTTGAATTTAAAGGGCGAAGGCAAAGTACCGAAATAGACACGCTAGTCGCAGCGTTTGATAGCATGGGTAATGATATTAATCAGCGCGAGCAACAAATTAGCTTTCAAGCCAGACACGACTCCCTAACAGGCTTTTATAACCGCTCAGCCATGCTTGAGGTGCTTGATGAAGAGTTAGATTCATCAGCCGAGTACACGCTCGTTGCAATAGACATCAAAGGTCTTCGCCATATAAACGATAAGCTCGGTCCGCGCATTGGTGATGACTGCCTAAAGGCGGTTGCTTGCAGGATAAGTGAGTTTTCGGATGAGTTAGGGGGCTTTCATGCTCGTATTGGCGGCGATGAGTTTTTAACTGTGTTTCCGACTGCGGCAGCGCGCGAACACAAAAGCGGTATTGTTGGCTTAATGGCACAATTACAAGCGTGCTACACCATTCAAAAACTAAAAATTAACTTACGCTTTAGTGCGGGCATTGTGCAGTATCCTACGCAAGGAATTGCAAGTGATGACTTAATGCGCCGCGTGCTAATTGCTGTTGAAAGTGCTGCAAACACACAAGAGAGCATACATTATTATCAAAATGGTGAAGACGAGGCGCACTTAGAGCGCTTAATAATGCTTGATGAATTAAAGCAGGCTATTAGTGATGATGATGGTCAGTTATTTATGACCTATCAGCCAAAATTACACATGAAAACGCAAAAAATAGATAAAGTTGAGTCGCTTATTCGCTGGCAGCGAAAAGATGGTAGCTGGGTTAATCCTGAACTGTTTATTGACTTGGCTGAGCAGTCGGGCCTTATTGTTGAACTTACAGGGTGGGTTGTTAATACGGTTGTAGCACAAGTAGCTGATTGGCAGTTTAAAAATATAAACTTACAGGCTGCAATAAATGTATCTGCGCAAGATATAGCATTTCCGGGCTTTCATGCTGCATTAGTTCGTACGCTTAAAAAGTACAAAGTAGACCCTAAGCTGATCACTATTGAGCTTACTGAGCGCGATATGATCGAAAACGAAGAAAAAGGTATTAAAGCGCTCGAAAACCTAAAGGCAATTGGCGTTAAAATATCATTAGATGATTATGGTGTAGGGCAAACATCACTTGGTCGATTAAAAATGTTACCGATTGATGAGCTTAAGCTAGATAAGTGCTTTATCCTAAAACTTGATGAATCGCAAAAAGATCAATTTATAGTGCAATCATCAATTACGTTGGGGCATCAGCTAGGTTTCTCGGTTGTAGCTGAGGGGGTTGAAACACTTGGCTCATTAAATTTACTTAGAGGTATGCAGTGCGACCATGCACAAGGCTATTACTTAAGTAGGCCTTTAAAAGCAGAACTATTAGAAGAATGGCTGGAGGAATACTATGAAAAAAATTAAATACTTATTAGCAAGTTTGTTTTTAATAATTAGTGTACCGAGCATTGCAAGCAATGGAAAACTGCTAGCTACGCCGGGAGTTTCTCAAATTGAAGGCAGTGGCGGCGGTGGTATTGTACCGTGGGCACAACTTGCTGGGTACGCAAGTGATGATGAATTTTCGGTAAATGGCTTTTGTAGCCGCGCAGATGTAACCGACTACACACTTGACGTATGTGGTGCACAACTTAATTTATTTAATCGTGTTGAGCTTAGTTATGCCCAACAGCGCTTTGATGTACCAGCACTTGATGCTGAAATAGAGCAATCAATTACAGGTGCTAAAATACGTTTATATGGTGATATTGTTTACAGTGATTGGCCACAACTTAGCTTAGGTATTCAGCATAAATCACTGGATGATGGCAGTATTGCAACGCTTGTAGGCGCAGAAGATACCAGCGGCACTGACTACTACCTTGCTGCTAGTAAATTACATTTAGGGGCTATTGCTGGTTATAACTGGTTTTGGAACGTAACTACACGATACAGCGAAGCTAATCAACTTGGTTTGCTTGGCTACGGTGGAGAAAATGGTAGTGGTAAAGTGCTATTTGAAGGCAGCACAGCTATATTTTTTAGTCGTGAAGTAGCCGTAGGTGTTGAGTATCGTCAAAAATCAAATAACTTAAACTTAGGCGAACAAGATTGGAAAGACTTATTTGTAGCATGGATGCCTAATAAGCACGTAAGTGTGACAGCGGCTTACCTTGATTTAGGAAGCATTGCAGGGGCTGACGATCAAACAGGTTGGTATTTATCGGTAACAGGGTATTGGTAATGAAAAGCGTTAGTATTTTTTTGATTTGTTTAGGGTTGCTTAGTGGGTGCGCGAACTCTACTAAGCTCTCACTTTATCAAAAGCTGGATGGTAAAGCGGGGATAGGCAGAATTATTGATAGCTTTATCTATCAAATAGGTAATGACGAGCAGATAATTCATTACTTTGAACACAGTAATATAGCGTACTTTCGCCAAGGGTTTATTACTCATATGTGCATGTTAGTAGAAGGCCCATGTACATACGATGGCGACTCTATGGTGGCTATTCATACTGGTATGCATATTACAGAGAAAGATTTTAATCATGTTGTTGATTTGCTTATAAATGCAATGAATGAGCAAAATATTAGCCATAGCTTACAAAACGATATTCTTTCTAGAATGGCGCCACTTCGTAGTGAAATTATAAAAATGTAATCACTTTGTTTTTGTTATGCTCCTTTCAAGGTAGAATATAAAGAAAAAATAATAGTGATCCTATATGAATATAATTTTTGATACACAAAGCCTTTACTATCTCCCTCAGTATATCCCTGTATATAAAGAATTATGTAGAAATGGCATCAAAAGTAAATTTGTATTTTATAAAAATAGCCATGAACATTTAATTCAGCGTGTTATAGATGACTATGACTTAGAGCACATCTGGGTTAACGAACAACAACAATCAATTGCTTATTACGAAAATGAAAAAGCTGATTGGGTTTTTTTTGCTAACTCTTTTTGTTACCTAGACCGCTTACATAAAGTATCTAAAAGCGCTCAGCTCGGACATGGAATAGGCCCTAAATCAAGTTACTATACTAAGTCTAGTCAAGCAATGACAGTTAGGTTTGTTGAAGGTCAGTACAGACTAAACCGTTTAAAATCAATGTATCCAAATGATGAATTTGTTGATGTAGGCTTTTGCAAATTAGACCCTATTTTCAATAAGGAAAAAATTGATGGCACGTTAGAATTAACTAACTTTGATAATAAAAAACAAACTATTTTATACGCTCCTACATTTTATCCAAGCAGCTTAGAGTTATTTCCTGAAAATTGGCCGGAACATTTTGGCGATTACAACATCTTAATAAAACCTCATTACTTTTCTATTAGTAAAGAGCGTTATAAAAAACACGTGAAATTGCTAGATCATTGGTCAACGTATCCCAATGTATATTTAGCAAAAGTAGAAGATTATTCGTTAGTGCCTTTTTTAGATAAAGCAGATTTATTGATTAGTGATGCATCATCAGCTTTATTTGAATTTGCTCTGTTAAACAAGCCGGTCATTTGGTGCGATTTTTTGAAGTTGCGTTGGGGATACAAAGGAATATTTTCATATCGTTTTAAAAAGCGAATGGATCAAGATTATGGTGAGTATGCGAATGTTGCTATACACGCCAAAAAATATAAAAACCTTAAAAAGTTAGTTGAACAACAACTGGCTGAACCAGAAAGCTTAGCTAATATTAGATTGTCTTTATCAGAAAAGTTAGCGGGTAAAATGGACGGTAAAGCAAGTAACAGAATTGTTCAATATTTAATAAAAAATAAATAACTATTACAAAAGTATTTGGATGTAATCGAACTACTAAAAGGATTTATAAACTCTAAATTATAATTGGGCTTTAGAAATGAAAAAAATTGGATATACAACGGGTGTTTTTGACTTATTCCACATAGGTCATTTAAATATTCTGAAAAGAGCCAAATTAGAGTGTGATTACTTAATTGTGGGTATTACTACCGATGAGTTAAGCAAGTCAGCTAAAAATAAAGAGCCAGTGATTCCTTTTCAGGAGCGTATGGAAATAGTTGAAGCAATAAAATTTGTTGATGAAGTTGTTCCCCAGGTTAACTATGACAAAGAAGAAGCCTGGAACAACTTAAAATTTGATAAAATGTTCGTGGGTGATGATTGGAAGGGCACCGATAAGTGGAACCAAATAGAAGCTGACTTTAAAAAGTTTAATGTTGAAATATGTTATTTCTCTTATACCTCTCATACATCTAGTACGAAATTAAGAAACGTATTAGACAAAATATGTAGTGCTAAATAATTAATGAAAAACCTAATTAGCTGTCAGCAATTACACGAGCAACTTAATAATCCTGCATTAGTGATATTTGATGCAGGTATGCTGCGCCCAGGTGTTTTGGGTACTTATTCGCCGCAAGCAATGCTGCCTAACGCTAAACGTTTTGACATAAAAAACGAATTGGCCGATAGATCAAATCCCTTACCAAGTATGGTATGCAGCGAGCAGCAGTTTACCCACATGATGCAAAATGCAGGTGTAAATAACGACTCGTTTATAGTTGTATACGAAGATGGCGGTTTATTTAGCGCAGCAAGAGCGTGGTGGATGTTTAAAGCTATGGGGCATCACAATGTTAAAGTACTCAGTGGTGGCCTTAAAAAGTGGTTAGAGAGCGATTACGCCACACAACAAGGTTATAGCAAAGCGTCAGGTAAAGGTGATTTTACGGCAAACTATAACTCTGCGTATTTTATTAATAGCCAACAAGTGGTTGACGTAATCGATGAGCCCAGCACTGCATTGCTAGATGCACGTGCTTATAAGCGTTTTACAGGCGAAGAAAGTGAACCCCGAAAAGGTATGCGTAGCGGGCATATCCCAAATAGTCGCTCGTTACCTTTTATGAATTTACTCAATAAAGGTGAAGCAAAACCACTTACTGAAATTAAAGCGATATTTAATGACGTGGTTGATGATGCGCAGCAGCTACAATTTAGCTGTGGCTCAGGTATTACAGCCTGTGTTTTAGCGTTATTTGCTACCGAGTGTGGTTACAGTAATTTAAGCGTTTATGATGGTTCGTGGAGTGAGTGGGGCGCAAGTGATTCATTGCCCATCGCCACGGGAGAAAAGTAGACGTGTTGGATATGTAAAGCTTGCTCACGTTAAAAGCGCAGCGTCTCTAAACCTCTTTGTGAATAACAGTATTTAAAAATATTACTCACAAGGAGAAGTGAAAGAGAAGAAAATGAGAAGGTAAAACTAATGCTTACTCTAAAAGCGCAGCGCCTCTAAACCTCTTTGTGAATAACAGTATTTAAAAATATTACTCACAAGAAAAAGTGAAAGAGAAGAAAATGAGAAGGTAAAAACCAATGTTTGCTCGTATTTGTATTAAATGGTTTTTACTTTCTAAAACCATAAGGGCAGTTTTTACAACCATTTTTGCAGCACGAACCACGCTTTAAAAAAAACCACTTACTAAATATCATGTAACCACTTTGCATGGTGTAGTCGAGGCCTTCAATTAAATTTTCGTTACCTCTAAATTGTTTTGCAAAGTCTATTTGGGTTTTAATAGGTTGTGTATAAACACCCTCTAAAAAAGTATTTATTTTATTAAGCGTGCACTTGCGGCATAAACAACTTGTTGCTGTGATATCAAGCGGTAAAATAGCCGGCAGCTCATTGCACCAACACGCTGATATATCGTCTACATTACACGTTAGAGTACTGTGGCATTGAGTGCAGTTAAGTTCAGTCATTATAATTCTTTTTAGTAACAGTGAGCCAAGAATAACAAATATTATGAATACACAAAAAGCATTAGCTGAATTTATTACATTTGGTGAGCAAAGGGACGAAGCTATATCGGTTATCGTTTCAAGCCCTGCTGATAGCAATAAAACTCATTATACTCTCTCAACCGAGGTTTTAATTGATGTACTTAAGCGCTGTTTAAGTGACGAAATAGACTTAGATGATTTAGAGCTTTGGGCAAACGTAATTGAATCGCGAGATGACATTGATTGTGCAGAGCACGAAGGTTTTATTTATGCACTCAGTAATAGTGAGCAAATGGGGGAGCTTAACCATCAAAAGATTGAGCAAATAGTTGCGTTAGTAAAAATTTGATTTGTTTAAAAAGCGAGGTGTAAAACCTCACCTACAATATATGCAACCCTGTAGGTGCGAATTTATTTCGCGCTCATGTAGCGTGGCTTTGGTGGTTAAAAAGCGAGGTGTAAAACCTCACCTACAAAAAAACCGCATTTCAATTGAATGCGGTTTTTTAAATTGAAGACAATCGTTTTAAGCGATTATTTATGATATCCCAAGCACGTTTCGACTTCGTTTTTAGAACCTAAAATAACGGCTACACGCTGGTGGATTGCATCAGGCTGAATATCCATAATACGCTCGGTACCGGTTGATGCGATACCGCCAGCTTGCTCTACTAACATAGCCATTGGATTTGCTTCGTAAAGTAGGCGTAATTTATTTGGCTTTTTAGGATCTTTAGTGTCACTAGGGTAAGTAAATAAACCACCACGGCTAAGTACACGATGCACATCGCCCACCATTGCTGCAATCCAGCGCATATTAAAGTTTTTAGCGCGCGGGCCTGTATCACCTGCTAGCAAATCATCGATGTAGTTTTGCATAGCTGGTTGCCAATGGCGTTGGTTAGACGTATTAATGGCAAATTCGTTTGTATCAGCAGGAATATCAGCAAAATCTTGTGTAAGTAAAAAGCTGCCTTGTGTTTTATCAAGGGTAAACATACGCGTGCCTTTACCTGTAGTCAGCGCAAGCATTGTTGACGGGCCGTAAAGTACGTAACCTGCTGCAACTTGCTTATGACCTGGCTGCATAAAAATGCTTTCGTCAGCGGCATCAGAACCTTCAGGCGCTTCCATAATAGAAAATATAGTACCGACAAGCGAGTTAATATCGGTATTTGACGAGCCATCCAATGGATCAAATGCCACTATAAATTTAGCGTCTGGGTTACCTGCTACTGTGTAGTCTTCTTCTTCAGAGGCGATTGCTTTAACCGTACCTGATTCCAGTAAAATATCTTTTAACAGCTGATTAGATAATACATCGAGCTTTTTTTGAGTTTCACCTTGAATGTTTTCATCAAGGGTTGAGCCCAATACGCCAGAAAGCGCGCCTTGACCAACGCGAAACGAAATTTCTTTACATGCCGCTAAAATTGTTCGAATTAATGATAAAAGTTCTCTTGAACAACCATCTTCAAGTAATACTGGAGGGAGTCTACGCATTCTATTTTCCTGATAACGTGTTAAAACCAATCATAATGTGAGAGAGATTAGCTTAGAGCGCTGAAATTCGTCTTAAATAACTGTATTGTTTAAATAGCACCCTATAATGGGACCACCTAATCGTACTTAAAACACAAATAACAAAGATAAGATTATGAAAAAAATACCACTACTAAGTTACATATTCTTTACTGTGCTGTGCTCTATCATAACTCAAGCGCACGCAGCAATTAAGTCAATTGATGAATTTACTACGCAAATGAATCATTTTCCGGGCTATTATTCGTTTTTTTACGATACCCAAAACGGAAAAGTATATTTAAAAGTTGATAAGTTTGAACAACAATTTTTACTGCAGCAAAGCTTGCCTTACGGTATTGGCTCTAACGACATAGGCCTTGATAGAGGTCAGCTTGGTAATACTCACCTTGTGCAGTTTGAGCGTTTTGGCGACAAAGTAATGCTGCGGGCTGTAAATACTTACTATCGTGCCAACACAAGTAACAAGGCCGAACAGCAAAGTATTAAAGAGGCGTTTGCATCAAGTATACTTGCTGGTTTTAAAGTGGTCGCAGAAGATAAAGCCACAGCACTTATTGATTACACACCTTATTTATTAAGTGATGTACACGGCGTAAGCCGAACGCTTGCGGCGCGTAAGCAAGGTAACTTTAGCCTTGATGAGTCACGTAGCGCCGTTTATATGAATCGCTCAAAAGCATTTGTAAAAAACACCGAGCTTGAAGCTGTACTTACATTTGAAGGCACAAAACCAGGTGAATTTGTTCGCCAAGTAAGTGCCGACCCATACTCACTTACCGTACACATGCACCATTCACTTATTCAATTACCAGACGATAACTACACGCCGCGTAAGTTTAATCCGCAATCAGGTTTTTGGAGTATAGAACACAAAGATTACGCAGCACCACTTGGCGAGTCAATGTACGTGCGTTATATACCGCGCCATCGTTTAACTAAAAAGGATTCAAGTTTACCTATTAGTGAGCCTGTTAAACCAATTGTTTATTACCTTGATCCTGGCGTTCCAGAGCCCGTTAAAAGCGCTTTGCTTGAAGGTGGAAAATGGTGGAACGACGCATTTACTGCTGCAGGATATAAAAATGCATTTATAGTAAAAGTGCTGCCAAGTAGCGCCGACCCTATGGATATTCGTTACAACGTCATTCAATGGGTACACCGTGCAACGCGTGGTTGGTCATACGGTAGTTCGGTAATCGACCCACGTACAGGTGAAATACTTAAGGGGCATGTAACACTTGGCTCATTGCGTGTTCGCCAAGATATATTAATTGCCGAAGCACTTGCTGCACCTTATTTAAAAGGCAATGAAGTTGCTAAAAACTTACAAGCAATGGCGCTTGATCGTATTCGCCAATTAAGTGCACATGAAATTGGCCACACGTTAGGTATTTCTCATAACTTTGCGGCATCGGTAGGGGATAGAGCCTCAGTAATGGACTACCCACACCCGCTACTTAGTTTTAATGAACAAGGTAAGCTTGATGTAACGCGCGGCTATGCAACAGGTATGGGCGTGTGGGATACCCAAGTAATTAAATATGGCTACAGCGATTTTACTAACCAAGATGAAAGTGCAGAACTCGCTGCTATTTTAAAGGAGAACAAAACTAAAGGCCTTGAGTTTATATCAGATAGCGACGCTCGTGCTAAAGGTGGCGCGCATCCAACAGCTCATTTATGGGATAACGGCACTAATCCTTCTAAGGAGCTTTTACGCGTACTCGACGTACGTAAAAAAGCACTTTCGCAGTTTGGTATTAATAATATTAAAACGGGCGATGCATTATCGCAATTAGAGGAAAAACTAGTTCCGCTTTATCTGTTTCACCGTTTTCAGGTTGAGGCTGCAGTTAAGCTTATAGCCGGTGTTGATTACGAATACGAAACACGCGACGGCTCACCCGTAAAAGGCGCACAAGTCGTTAATAAAAAAACACAGCAAGAAGCAGTAAACGCTATTTTTGCAACGCTTAAGCCAAGTAACTTATTACTGCCGGAGTCTGTATTATCGCTAATACCGCCAAAAGCGTATGGCGAGTCTAAATCGCGCGAGAGCATAGTTGGGCGCACAGGGTTAACGCTCGATGCAATGGCATTACCAGAAGTTGCAGTGCAGCACAGCTTGTCGCTTTTATTAAATGCACAGCGTTTAAACCGCCTAGCGCAGCAGCAAGCACGCAGTAACGACTTTTATAGCTTAGATGAACTACTTGAAGCGTTATATAGCCAAGTGTTTAACGTGTCGTCGCCAAATACAATGACAGGTAAAATAACTCAGCGCGTGCAATTTTTAACAGCAAAAACGTTGGCTGATTTAGTCGCAAGCGATAGCACAAGCCCTGAAGTGCAAGCGCAGCTACGTTACTACTTAGTTAAGTTGAGTGAAGACTTTAATCAAAACTCAATGCTTAGCAATACCAGTACTGGCGAGAGTGCGTTTAAGCAATATTTAGCTGAGCAAGTAAATCAGTTTTTAATTAAAGGGCAATGGCCAAACAACTTTAAAGTGCTGCCAATCCCACCGGGCTCACCAATTTAGAATAAAAAGTAGAAGCGCTTATTTTTAATCAATCATTTAATCAATCATAAAGCAAAACACCGAGTATATTTATACTCGGTGTTATTTGATTATAAAAATGAATACGTACTCTAAGACTTTATTTGCACTAAATCGTAATCGGCCATACCAGGTACTATTGCTTGTAAGCGAGATTCGGTTACATCGAGTGCATTTAAACATTCGCAATATTCAGAAGCTTTAAGCTCTAATTGATGCGCCTTTTTTTGTAGCGACTTATCAATTTCTCTTGAGATAATATCCATACGTTGCCCCATATCGTTAATACGATCTTCTATATTACCTTCACGCGATTTAAACGCATCTCCAAGTGATACTAAAATAGCACCTAGCGATCCATGCACGGCAGAGTGAATTTGCTGGCTGATCTCTTTAGTAAAAAAATCATCTATTTGCGAAAGTGATTGAGGGGCTATAAAAAAGAAGTCATCACCGCGCTTAAACTTATCCATTAGCGCGCGCTCTACATACTTTAGTTGTGTTTTTAGTACTTCAGGTTCTTTATCTGACATACCTTCAACCACATGCTCAATAGCGCTTAAACCTAAGTTAACACCATCTGTAGCAAGGTTAACTAGCTCGGGGACTGTGTGGCGAATACCATTACTGAATTGTTCGAGTACTTTGCTTTCGTCATCGCTTAAGTCAACCCAATAACCACGAATAAACAACTGGTTATCATTATTAATTTGTACGCGAGTTTGGCCTTTATCTAAGATGCGAATAGTGTCGTCAGTAATAATTAAACCATGACGTAATTCAACATCGCATTGGGCTTGAGCAAAGGCACTGCAGCTTGAGAACGCTATGGACAACGCCAATATCGAACGAGATAAAAACGCCATAAACACCTCAAGAAGACTAAAATGGAAGGCGGGTAGGTTAACAAAAAAACAACTTTATGCAAGTTAAAATAAACCTAGTAGCTATCTCACAGAATAGGTGTGTAGAGCGAATCCTGTGTTTTTTAATACGATGATGATAGTTAAAATTAATAGATAACGATGGGCTTGGTATAGAGAGGCAGAAGGGGGATTAATACCAACCTGCATAAATCTTTGATCAATTTAACGAATTAAATTGCACTATAACGTCGTTAAAAATTTTTTATTTAGAACAACTAGATACAAAAATTTTTGCCTAGTTCTAGCGTAATTTTCTCAACGTTAAATAGACCCCGTATATAAGCAGATTGGTATAACTCATATTTAAATGAGAGGACTTGGCCTTTAAAGTGGCGTTTTAATGTAGCTACGTGCGTAAATTTAGCTTTAATAGCTGACCCCAAATTTACTCTGGAGTCAGCTTAAAAGACTAAAATCTAAATATTTAGTGCGAAACTACTATTAATCGAATTGCATCAAGTTGTAACTGCGTTTTTTCAATATACGTAGTTAGGTCGGTACGTTGCTTATCGTAAAACGTAATTTCTTCTTGGCGAATATTCGGGTTAATTTGCTTAAGGGCAACAAGTCGCTCTTGCTCTTCACTTAGTGACGTTTGCATTTTAACAAGCGACGCTGCACGAATAACTTCAAGCTTTTCTTGTGCCATATCTTTAGCGGTAGCAATCATAGGGTGAACGGCACTTTGCAATGCACCCGCAAGCTTACTTGCTGTTTGACGACCCACTGAAGATAACTGCTGGTTAAAGCCTTCAAAAGCCACATTCTCACCTAAGTTATTACCTGCTTTATCAAGCAATATACGAATTGGTGTAGGCGGTAAAAAGCGACCAACCTGCAATACTTTTGGTGCCATTGCTTCTGCAACAAAAATAAGTTCAACAAAAAAGGTGCCTGGTGGTAACTTTTTATTTTTAAGCAATGCAACCGATGCGCTACCAAAGTCGTCGTCACAAATCATATCCATGGTGCCTTGCACCATTGGGTGATCCCAGCTAACAAAGTGTACGTCTTCTTGCGAAAGCGCTGTGTCGCGATCAAAGGTAACGGTCATACCGTCTTCTTTAAGCGATGGGAATGATGGGTTTAACATATGTTCAGTCGGCTTTAAGATAATGGTATTTTCACCTTTATCTTCTTGGCTTACACCAAAGGTGTCGAACACGTTGATCATGTAACTTGGTAGTTCAAACTGATTGTCGAGTTTTTCGATTTCAGTTACAAGCGAGTCGGCAGCACCTTGACCCGATGAATGCAGCTCAAGTAAACGGTCGCGTCCGCTTTCCATTTTTTTACGCAGTACTGCATTTTGCTGTGCTACTTGCTCAAGTAGTGGATCGAGTTCGTCTTCATCGCAGTTATGCGCAGCAATGTACTCAAGTAGGTCATCACGAAACTCTTTATAAAGCATTTGACCCGTTGACGAGGTAGATTCAAACGCATCTAGACCTTCGTTGTACCAACGTAGCAGTACTTCTTGAGCGGTGTTTTCAAAATATGGCACATGAATGTTCACATCTTGCGTTTGACCTATACGGTCAAGTCGGCCAATACGTTGCTCTAGTAAGTCTGGGTTTAGAGGTAAATCAAACAATACTAAGTGATGTGAGAACTGGAAATTACGACCTTCTGAGCCAATTTCTGAACACAGTAATATTTGTGCATTATCGTACTCATCTGCAAAAAATGCAGCGGCGCGGTCACGCTCAATAATCGACATACCTTCGTGGAATACCGATGCTTTAATTGCTTCGCGTTCACGTAGTATTTGCTCAAGGCTGATAGCTGTTTCAGCTTTAGCACATATAAGCAGTACTTTTTCGCGCTTAAGCGTTTTAAGCGTGTCGATTAACCAATCTACACGTGGGTCAAATAATCCCCAGCTTGCACTTTCGCCTTCAAACTCTTGAAATATTTTTTCAGGAAAAAGAGCGCGGTGTGCACTTAGTTCAGGGTTTTGAATGCCGCCCATGTTACCAAGAACCGACATAGCCGTTTTATACTGCTTTGGCAATGCCATTGGGTAGGCGTGTAATATACGACTTGGGTAGCCATCAATGCCGCTGCGGCTGTTTCTAAATAATATGCGACCTGTACCGTGGCGATCGAGCAGCATGTTAAGTATTTCTTTACGTGCTGGTAAATCACCTTGCTGCGCTTTTGCAAGAATATCGGTAATATCGGTTTCTTTTAATAGCTCAATTAGCGTGGCTTTGGCTGTGTCGTCTAGCCCTTGCTCTTGCAGTAATTGATTTGCAGCTTCAGCAACGTCTTTATAATTTGCTTCTTCTTCTTTAAACACGTCGTAGTCGTAAAAACGGTCTGGATCGAGTAACTGCAAACGTGCAAAGTGACTGCTATGACCAAGTTGATCAGGCGTTGCGGTAAGTAAAATAAGACCCGGAATATCTTGGCTAAGCTCTGCCATACGTTGGTACTCTGAGCTTGGCTTGCCGTTATTTATACTTAGGTGATGGGCTTCATCTATAACTAAAAGATCCCAATCGGCAAGCGTTGCTTGTTCAAACCAGCGTTTTTTCTTGGTTAAAAACTCAAGACTAGTAAGTACCAGCTGCTCTGTATCAAACACGTTTGGAGAATCTGCAAACGCTTCGTCGCAGCGTTCTTCATCAAAAATAGAAAAGTGTAAGTTAAAGCGGCGTAGCATTTCTACTAACCATTGGTGTTGTAGATTTTCTGGTACAACAATAAGTACGCGGCTCGCACGACCACTAATAATTTGTTGATGTAGTATCATGCCCGCTTCAATTGTTTTACCAAGGCCTACTTCATCTGATAAAAGTACGCGAGGTGCAAAACGTTTACCCACTTCTTGGGCAATATAAAGCTGGTGCGGAATAAGATTAGCACGCTGACCAATTAAGCCTTTAATAGGCGATTGTTCACGTTCAAATTTATGTAACCACGTTTGGTAGCGAAGTGTATAGCGATCAAAACGATCGACTTGGCCTGCAAATAAACGATCTTGTGGTTTATTAAACTTAATAAAATGATCTAAAAAGGTTTCTTTAAGCTTGGCAGTTTCGCCGTTATCAACACGGGTGCCGTGATAACACAGTAACTCACCTTGTACTTCAATAGACTCTACTTCTAATTCCCATTCTTCAACGCTTTTGATCACATCGCCAGGATTAAATGCCACACGGGTAACAGGGGCTTCTGCCGAAGAATAAACGCGGCTCTCACCACTGGCAGGAAATAATATGCTGACCTGACGGCCTTCAATGGCAACAACGGTGCCTAATCCTAAATCTGACTCTGTATCACTGATCCAACGCTGACCTAAGGAAAAATTCATGTATGTCTCGTCTATGATGAAAAAGGCGGCTATGTTACCTGTAAGCTAACACCACTGCAAGGCGCTATTTGGCTCACTTTTAATTAATTTTGTAAGTGTTAATTATTACTATTAAAACAACTTGTTTATGACTCTTTTTTAGGTAAATCAAAACTAATTACAGTTTGTAATAAAACGGACTTTTATGACAAATAGACTAAACTTACATTATGCCTTGGCAATTAAGTATTGCAGGTTTAAGTTTTGCCCGTTTTACTTAGTTATTTTGGTATAGCATAAAAATCATAAAACGTAAGGAAAGTGCTATGGAAAAAGCTTCGAACCTTGAAAGTAAAATGTATGTGCTAGATACCAACGTACTACTTCACGAACCCCTCGCTTATTTGTCTTTTCAAGAACATGACGTTGTAATTCCGATGACGGTGCTTGAAGAGCTCGACCACATAAAAGACAGAAAACATGATGTAAGTCGTGACGCGCGGGTCGCCATTCGTGGATTAGATGAAGTACTTAAAAATGCAACACCCGAGCAAATGCTACAAGGCGTGGCGCTGCCGAGTAACAAAAAGGCAAAAGCGAGCTCTGCAGGTACCCTCATTATTGTAAACGACCATTTATTTGCCGACTCTATTTCTGGTTTGCCTGGTAACGAAAACGATCATCGTATTATCAATTGCGCCGTTTACTTACAAAAGCAGCACAGTGATTCAAAAGTAATACTTGTAACAAAAGACATAAACATGCGCTTAAAAGCCAAAGGTGCAGGGCTTAAGTATGTTGAGGATTACCGTACCGACCAACTTATTGACGACATAAGCTTACTCACTAGTGGTTATAAAAAAATTGAAGGTGATTTTTGGGACCATGTAGGAGAATGTAATACAGAGCAACACGGACGCGATACGTTTCATCATGTACCTAAAAACTTAATACCTGATGTATTTTGTAATGAATATTTACTTGATGGAGGGGATCAGTTTGCTGCACGTGTTAAATGCTACGATGACGAACACATAACACTAAAAGATATTGGCGTTGAGCGTTTAATGCATCAGCAGGCATGGGGTGTTAAACCTAAAAATATTTATCAGGGGATGGCGCTTGATGCACTGCTCGATACAAGTATAGAGCTTGTTATTTTAACCGGCCCAGCAGGGTGCGGTAAAACCTTGTTAGCACTTGCCAGCGCCCTTGAAATGGTCATCGAAAAAGGGATTTACGATAAAGTAATCGTCACCCGTAATACGCCAGAAATAGCAGAGTCCATTGGCTTTTTACCCGGCACGGAAGAAGAGAAAATGGCGCCTTGGCTTGCAGCCATTACCGATACATTAGAGGTATTGCACAAAGGCGACGAAAACCCGATATCGAGCCGAAACTACATAATGGAAAAAGCGAATGTACAGTTTAAGTCGGTTAACTTTATGCGTGGGCGTAGTATTCAAAATGCAGTGGTCATTTTAGACGAGAGCCAAAATTTAACGGCTTCTCAGCTAAAAACTATTATTACCCGCTGCGGCGAAGGTACTAAATTAATTTGTACGGGTAACTTGGCGCAAATAGATAGTAACTATTTAACGCCAGTAACATCGGGCTTAACGTACATAGTAGAGCGCTTTAAAAACTTTGAAGGCAGCGCAACTATAAACCTCAATGGTGTGGTGCGTAGTCGCTTAGCGTCATTTGCAGAAGAAAATTTATAACTTGCGCTTAACAAATTGGCTCGATAGTCTATCGATTGATTTTCGAGCCAAATGGCAGACAGTATATTGAATTTTTTACCTCTCAAGCATTATTATCGTTCATTATTTATTGCGCTGTTAGTACCATTGATTGTCGCTTTTTTACTGTGTTTACACTTCTATAATATAAAGCTTGAACGTGCAGTTGAAAAACGCAAAGCCGATTTTACGAATGTTTCAGCACAGGTTACTCACGGGATGGAATCGGTGAGTAATTTACTTACCACCATGTTTAGCTTGTACGAGCAAACAACTTATCCAAAAATAAACCAAAGCTTGCTCGAAGGTATAAATCAATACGATGGTTACTATTATCGTCACTTTAGTGAGCAAGGTACTGAAATTGTAGGTAAGGGGAAGTTTGCGTTATCTGCTAAGGCATTAATGCAGTGGCAAAAGGCGATTACATTAGGGCCTTCGTTTGATACAACGCTTGCGTTAATGCAGTCGTTATCTGGTGTAGCATATGTTGATGATAATGGTTTTGCTTATGTAAGTAGGCACAATAAAAGCCAAAGTTTAATGCTTACTGAAATTCTAAATGGAAAATTTAAACCAAAATTTGCACAAAACAAACTTACTTCAAGTCCTATTGTTAAAGTTAATGACAAATCATATTTTGCTATTGGTCGACAACGAAGCATTGGCTCAGCCGATTACATTATTTTAATTTACGATGTTCAAGCAATTTCGGCATGGTTAAAAAAGATTTCACCGAGTAGTGGTGAATACGTTTTTATGAATCAATCACATCAAATTATCGCCAGCTCTAAACAGTTAATAGAGCAAGCGACAGCGCTAAAAAGTTATTGGCCTGACTTGGCCGAGCACCAGAGTAAAAAAACAGTATTAACTAGTGATAGTAATTACTTTATGCAGCCTATGGATGAGTTACCCATTCATGCCGCATTTTACGAGCACAAACCTCAATTAATAAGCTCAATTAAGTATGAAATATTATTAGAGTTTACTTTTTTAACGTTATTTTTAAGCATTATGTTTGGCGTGTTTTTTTGGTTAAGTCAGCGCATTTTTATAAAACCAATGACTCACTTGATGTCCTATCTTGAGAGTAACGGTACACAACCCCAAGAGCAGCTAAACTACAAAGTACCGTTGAGCTGGCAGCCTTGGTTTTCTAAAGTTAAACGCGTATTTAATAAAAACAAAGAATTGGTTGATTCGTTACAAAGTGCGAATAAGGCGCTGGATGACCAAGTTCAGTTGCAATCAGAAAAACTAAGCCGTAGTTACGAAGCCAAAGAGCGCCACTTGGCTTTGCTCAACACGATGCTAAACAGTGTGCCTGATCTTATTTATTTTAAAAATATTGATGGATCATTTTTAGGATGCAATAAAGCATTTGAGGCATACATTGGCAAAGATCAAACTGCGTTAGTCGGTAAATATGTGGATGATTTAGGCGACAACGATCAGCAAATAAATACGCTTGAAAAACAAGTATTACAAAATAGAAATAGTGTTGAACAGCGAATAGAAACCGATACGAAATCGTATCAGCTTACTATTGCCCCTTTTTATAATGAGCACCAACACCTATTGGGAACTATGGGGATTGGCCGCGATATTACCGAGCAACAGCAAACATTACTGGCTTTAAAAGCGTCAGAATCTAAATTTAGAAGTGCGATTGAATTTGCAGCTAATTGTGTGGTTTTACTTTCGCTAGAGCACACCATATTACAAGTAAATAAAGCAGCAAGAAAGCAGTTTTCTGAACATCCAGTACTGGTTGGGGAGCAGTTAAAAGCACTATTTGATGATTCTCAATGGCAGCAAATAAAAAGTACTTTAGCGCAATTGCTAGATGATAAAAAACGCGTGTACCACTTAACTTTATCGCAAGGGCGGCTAGCAAGCTGGTTGCAACTGAGTGTATCGCTTGTATGGGATGAAAACCGCGATCCAGCCTATTATGTTATTCACATTCAGGATGTGAGTGCGCTAACTAAATCAAAACTAGATGCTGAGCGGGCAACTCTAGCTAAAAGCCGCTTTATAGCCAATTTAAGCCATGAAATACGCACCCCGCTTAACGCTGTTTTAGGGTTGCTTGATATGCTAATTGAGCAAGGGTTAACGCAAAAGCAATTACAGCAAACTGACCAAGCTAAGCATGCTGCACAAAGCTTATTACTAATGCTCAATAGAATGCTTGATTTTGCACGTATAGAAAGTTCGCAAACTGATTTAAAACAAGCATCTTTTAGTATGGTTGAGTTGGTGGATATCTGCGAAAGTTTAACGGCTCCATTGTGCGAAGGAAAAGGTATTGAATTTGTTATTGATATCGACCCATTAATAGCGCCTGATTTGATATGCGACAGTATTCGTTTACAGCAAATATTAGGTAACTTATTAACTAATGCTGTTAAGTTTACGAAAACAGGTTCTATCACTTTAAAAATGGAACTTATTGAAAGCGATAGCCTAGAGCAGCAACACATTTGCTTTAAAGTAATTGATACGGGGATGGGTATAGATGAAGCCGATCAAAGGCGTTTATTTGACGCCTTTACGCAAGGTGATGAGTCTTCAACACGTATACATCATGGTGTTGGGTTAGGTTTAGCGATTGTTAAACATGCGGTGTCATTAATGGGAGGGGAGATTGCTTTAAAGAGTAAAAAAGGCCATGGCTGTGAGTTTTACTTCAGCGTTAGCTTTTTGGTTGATACCACTAAAAATACGATGTTACCGACTAATACATTGGCTATTTTATCGGATCAAAGTAAAGAGCTTAAGCAAGTAACAAATGCTTATGCAAAGCTTGCTAATATTAATTTAGATGAAGTACTCAAATACCCAATTAAGCTCTCCAATACTCAGCAAATAATAATCGATGCGGCCGATTTACCTGCACTTTTAAATGTTGAAGCAATTAATGATTCGTTATCAGCTAAAGAAACATCGGTAATTATTATTAATCATCAGCACACACTTAATTTACCAACAAGTGAGCATTTAGCTGCGCATCACGTTAAAGCATCGGCATTGGGACAAAGGCTATTTAGCTTGAACTCTCAGCAACAGCCTAAAGCTAGTACCAATGCCGTAATATATAATATTGCTGAAACTAAAGTTGATATATCGGGTCTACTTGTATTAGCCATTGATGATAATCAACTTAATTTAGAAATAATTAGCAGTGTATTACGCCAAGCAAACGTAAGTGTTGTTACTGCTTTAAGCGCATCTATCGGCATGGAATTATTGCAAGTTTTAAAGCCTGACTTAATATTGATGGATGTGCAAATGCCGCAAATAGATGGCTGCCAAGCTACGGCTTTAATTCGTCAACAGTTTGACGCAAAGCAACTGCCTATTTTTGCTTTAACGGCTCATTGTGAACCCGCTGATATTGAACGTTCTTTAAAGTGCGGTATGAATAAGCATTTAACTAAACCAGTTGTTGCTAAGGTACTTATTGATGCAATTGCCGATTTAAACTTAGTTAAACCAAGCTTTTTTGAAAAATCATTCGCATTAACGCAGTTTAGTATGGATGAAAAGCTCCTCAATACAATGATTGGTAAATTTGCTAATTTATGCGAAACCCAGCTATTGCAAATAGAAGAAACAACCAATAAGGATGATTTGGTACGCTTAGTGCATAGTATAAAAGGTGTAGCAGGTAATTTAGGCTTTAGACGATTGTCTCACTGCGCTTTATTGTGTGAAAGAACACTTAAAACAACTAACAAGCCTGTTGAAATAACACTGAAAGAGCTTATTATGCAGTTAGAACAGGTAATTGTTTTTATAAAAGGGGTAGGGGCTAGGGATGTCGAAAAGAGCTAAAGTACTTATTGTAGATGATGATCCAATCAACAGATTAGTACTTGAAAAAACACTTAAAGTAGAACACGACGTATTCTTAGTTGAAAGTGGTGAAAAAGCACTGACCTTTGTAAAAACTGCGCAAGTTGATTTAATTATCCTTGATGTGATTATGCCAGGAATTGACGGCTATGAAGTGCTTGTGCAACTTAAAGAAAATCCGATAACTCAATCGATCCCCGTTATATTTATATCAGCTAATCGTAGCCATGACGACGAAGCTAAGGGCCTAGAGCTCGGTGCTATGGATTATATCACCAAGCCATTTAGCCCTTCTATTGTGCGTGTTAGGGTTCGTAACCAGTTACTTATAAAGCAAAAAAATGATCTGCTAGAAATGTTAGCCTCAATCGACGGCTTAACTGAAATCCCAAATAGACGCTACCTAGACGAAAACTTAGCTCGTGAATGGCGCCGAAGTAAACGCAGTGGAACCCCGCTATCGGTGTTACTTATGGATATAGACCACTTTAAGCGTTACAACGATTGCTACGGACATCGTGCTGGCGATGAATGTTTAAAGGATGTTGCACAAGCACTCGCAGCTCAATGTGAACGTGGTAGTGACTTTATAGCTCGTTATGGTGGTGAAGAATTTGCAGCTGTATTACCTGGAATGAATAGGCATGAGGCTATGGAGTTTGCTAACAAATTACGCAATGCTGTAAATGCTTTGAATATAGAACATAAAGGCTCATTAAATGCAGACCACATCACTATTAGTATAGGTATCGCCACCACTCAAAGTGGTAAAGTGTATGCTGAGCAAGCGTTATTAGAAGAGGCCGATTTAGGCCTATATGCCGCTAAAGATGCAGGGCGAGATAGAATAGTTGCACTCTAAAAACTTAATATACAAAAACGCCAATATTCATATATTGGCGTTTTTGTATCAAACATTTTTTATTGGTTACTGCGTGATCATACCTAAAGCGGTTTCACCAATGCCCACTAACTTATCATTTTTAAATACAAGTGGCGTACATTCATCTTTCGTTGTTTTAGAATCTGAATGTTTGCTATGAGTTACATAAAAAAGTACTTGGTATACATCGTCATCTTTTTTTAATAGCTCTGTGAAATTAGGCGTTTTTAATTGCGTCAAAACAGATTGGTAACTGCTATCCATTTTTAGCTCTGATATAACTTCACGATTATTTTTATGTTGTGCTTGCCAGCTAGATGAATTCTTACCAGCCCAATGAGTCTCAGCTTCACCATCTGATACGGCAATAACACAGCCTGTTAAAAATGGAGCGATTAAAGCGGCTGCTAAAAGTGATTTTTTCATTTTTATTTACCTTAATAAGATTTTTAATTGGTTATTAGCTGTATTAAAGCAAAGAGTAGACCATATTTATAAGTTGTTATTAATCAGTTTGTTAAGTGGGTTAAGCTGTTTTTATCTAATAAAATATTAAATGTATTAGTAAAAACAGCCATTTTTTAGCTTATTTGATTACTACAATAAAATCACTACACCAAGCGGTTGCGTGATTCGCCTTTATTAAATGCAGCAATATTTAAACTTACTTCATTAATTAAACGCACAATAGATTCGGTGCTTGCCCATGCTATATGTGGAGTAAGTAAAAGGTTATTACCTTTGTAATTAGCAAGTGGGTTTGAAAGCTCAGCTGGTTCTTTAGTTAGTACATCAACACCGGCTCCAGCAATTAGGTTTTGCTCAAGCGCTGTCGCTAAGTCGGATTCGTTAATAATTCCACCACGTGCTGTATTAATAATTATAGCGCTTGGCTTCATCATTTTAAGCTCATTAAGTGCAATTAAATCACGTGTTTCATCTGTTAGCGGACAGTGTACGCTGATTATATCGGCTGTTTTAATGACGTCTTCAAAAGGCGTACGACCGTCGCGACATTTAACACCTTTGCGCTCTGCAACAATAACATTTGCGCCAAATGCCTCAGCCACTTTAGCAACGCCTTTACCTAGCGTACCACCGCCTATAATGGCAAATGTTTTACCTTGTAAGTCGTTAAAGCTGTAATCGAGTATGCAAAACATTTCACTTTTTTGCCACGCGCCTTGCTGGCAATCCGCCTGATAGCGGTGTGTGTTACCCAGTAAGTTAGTAATTAAAGAAAACGTATGTTGAACAACAGAAGGTGTTGAATAGCCAGCTACATTAGTTACGGCAATACCAAATTCTTTAGCGGCTTCTAGATCAACATTATTAGTACCAGTTGCACTTACACAAATTAATTTAAGCTGTGTAAGTTTGCTAATAGTGTCGCGGTTTAAAACGGCTTTATTAGTGATTAATACATCAGCACCTTGGCAATGTTCAATAACTTGCTCTGGGCTAGTAAGTTCATAAGTCGTTAATTTACCAAGTTGTTCAATACCAGTAAGAGACGTTTTAGCTAACGTTGCGTTATCAAGAATAGTAATGTTCATTATGAGCCCTAAAATAAGTGGATCTGAAAGAGTTAAAATCGTAAAAAGATGCCTACGATCCATCAAAAATCTAAAATACGAGCTTAAGGTACTACGAAAGAAAGGCTTTGTTAATGGTATTACTACCAAATGATTAGAGGGCTTTGTATTAGTGGTCTGCCCACTAGCAGATTGAGAACATGGTATTTTGCTAGACTGATCAGATTTTTGCACTTTTAAGCAAGCTCATGGTCATAGAAGGTAATTAAACTCGGCTTTAAAGCAAGTTGCTAAAAATAAAAATCGTTTTTTTTGGTTATTTCGCATTTTAGATTGGCTGAGTTATAATCGGATATAGACATAAACGGTGCGCTTTGGCGTACCGTTTTTTAACACTGTAGATGTAGTAATGAGTGAATTAGAAGATAAATACGCAGATATACGCCCATACAACGACGACGAAGTTGCGGCGTCGCTTACACGTTTAATTAACGATGATGCGTTTATTGATGTAATAGCAAAGTATAATTTACCGCGCTTTTTATCGGCAGTGCCTTTTATTGCGCGTCCAATGGTAAGAAGTCAGTTACGCAAAAAATGGGGCAAAGTAAGCACCGTTGAAGATGTGCAAAATGAAGTGGCACAATACTTAGATAAACTAGTGAAACGCACCACATCAAAAGTTACCTTTTCTGGGTTAGAACAGTTAGATGCTAACCAGGCCTATTTATTTATTTCAAACCACAGAGACATAGTGCTTGATCCTGCATTAGTTAACTGGGGTTTATACCAACATAAAATGAAAACAGTGCGTATTGCTATTGGCGATAATTTATTGCAAATACCTTACATTACTGAGCTTATGCGTCTAAATAAAAGCTTTATAGTTAAGCGCTCTGCTAAAGCACCAAAAGAGATGTTAAAAGCACTGACTCAATTATCGTCATACATTTACGATTCTGTGGTCGGTGGAAATTCTATTTGGATTGCGCAAAAAGAAGGGCGTGCAAAAGACGGTTTTGATCAAACTGATCCTGCGCTTTTAAAGATGCTGCAATTAAATGGGCGTAAACAAAAGAAAGAGTTTGGCGATTATATTAAAGAGTTAAAAATAGTGCCTGTTTCTATTTCTTATCAATATGAGCCGTGTGCAATTGCTAAAGCCAAAGAGCTTTACCACAAGCAGCATCATGGTGAGTACGTTAAATCGGCTGGTGAAGATATTGCGAGCATTGTTGAAGGCTTTAGTACTGCTAAAGGGCACGTGCATTTAGCATTTGGGCAACCAATTGAATCTAAATGTGATAGTGCTGAAGAGCTTGCTAAAACAATTGATAGGCAAATTGTTGATTCGTTTTATTTACACCCAGGCAATTACATCGCTGGTGGTTGTAAAGATGCGGTAATAGACTCTCCTGATACAGCGACATTTGAACAACGTTTAGCCTGTGTACCTGAAGAGTTAAAACCATTAGTGCTAGCTATGTACGCTAAGCCATTTCACCGTAAAACAGAGATAAATACTAATAGCTGTGAACATTAATACTCACAGCTCAATGAAACTAAGCAGCAATTAAATTGCTGCTTTTTTTTTGCTCAAAAATAACGCTATACTAATACCTCTTCTTCAACTGGGCGGTACTTATGCATGCAACAAATTGAAATATTTGATATTCCAAGTCCTTGCAAGAGTATTTGCTTAGTTAATAACAGAGGGTATTGCAAAGGGTGTTATCGTAGTCGGGATGAACGCTTTTCGTGGAATACCTTAACGAACGACCAAAAAAAGAAGGTGCTTAGTTTGTGCCAGCAGCGCTACAAACGTTATCTTCAAAAAAAGCAGCAAAATGCAGTGCCAAGCACACAGGCGCAGCAGCAAGGGTTCGACTTTTAAAAGCTTAATCCATACTTGGCTCTTAGTGCGTACACAGTGCCATTGTTAGTTAAGTTAATTAATGACATTTTAAGCTTTTCTACCAAGTTTTCATTACGCTTATTTAAATAATGATAAAGCGGATAAGTATTCAGCACTTCTTTTACAAAGCAACCTTGAGGTGAAGGTAGCTCATTGTTTTGCATTATAAAATTAATCATTAAAGCTCCCTGTACTTTTTTCTGAGCAAGCAAATTAAGTTGGGTATTCATGCTTTTAACTTTAATAATATTCCCTGCAAACTGTGTGCTTGCTAAATAATGTTCTTGGACAGGGTAGCCATCAACAATTGCGACGCTATCGAGCTGTTCTAAACTGCTAGGTAAACAGTTTTTATATAATACTAAGTCAAACTTAAAGAGCTCATAATCGACCCTAATCAAGTTTTCGTAATTTTCTTCAACGCTTGCATCTCTTCCTAACTGCCCATCAAGTACGCCATTATTTGCAGCTAGCAAAGCATTTTGGTGACTAAAATCGATTATATGTATTTTAAAACCGATATCTGCGTATGCTAACTTTAATAACTCTAAGGCATAATCAGCTTGTGGTGTACTTTGCGGACGATTAAAAGTGAGGTTGTATTGATGACTAAAACAAGAGGCACTAAAAAATAAATTTACCAATAATAACAAGATACTAAAATGTCTATTCATTATCAGTTCCAATTACTACAGAAATAAATAAAATAAGACGCGTATAATAACAAGGAGATTACCTCTTGCCCAGTTTCGGGGTTAATCAAATAATTTTAAAAGCGAATGAGGAAGTATTGTGAGTTTTAATTTATGCCTATTGCCACGTGAAGAAAAATACCAAATTCAGTTAGATTATGAAGCGTCTTTTTGGGCGTATCAAATTAAGCGAAATAAAAAAACGAGAGAGCAAGTTTATAATACAATCCATAGCCGTCCAATGGCTGAACAAATGGTTTTGAAGCAAAAATTTGAGCAATATTTAGCGCTAATGCTTAGCTAAGTGTTGATATAAAAATGTATATAGTTGAATTGCTGGATGGGCTAAAAGTTCCACTCGTTAATAAATTTTATAAAAAACATAATGTAAGAGGACGGGCTAATAAACAAGATAAGGTATGGGTTACTTACTATAATAATGAAATAGTTGCAGCATGTAGGCTGCAAGATAAAACAGAGTTTTTATTTTTATCTACCGTGTTTGTTGCGCTGGAACATCGCGGTAAAGGTGTTGCTAAACAGCTATTATCAACACTCTTAAAGTCGCAAGATAAGATGATTAATACCTTCGCATATAAAAACGTAGTTGATTTATATTGTGCTATTGGTTTTAACCAGGTGTTAACATATACTCTTGCTTTACAAGTACTTTTTGATACTTACAAACATCGAAATATAGTCGCTCTAGAGTACCCATAATAATAAATAATAATATGGAATAAGCATGAGTAAATGCGTTAATGGGATCATTAGTTGCTTTGTAGTTTTAATAACTATCCTAAGTTGCCAAGTAGGCGCACAAGTAAAACGTTTATCTCCAAGCGAAGGCTTATCGCAAAGCTACGTTAATACAATGCTTATCGACACTAATGGTTACCTTTGGCTTTCTACTGAGGCTGGGCTTAATCGTTATGATGGCTATCAAGTTATTCCAATAAACGGCCCTAATGGTGAATTAGAAGAAGCGATCATTGATCGTATTTACCAAGACCCTCAAGGGCACATTTGGATAGCCTCTTTACTTGCAGGCCTATTTAGATACGACCCCGTAACAGATTCATATCAGCAATTTCTAGAAAAACCTACCAGTGAAGAAGAAATTATCAATCAGTCTGTTTTTAGTATGGTGGCAGTTGATAAAAAAACACTTTGGATTGGGCGAGGCCGCGATTTTGCAAAGCTTGATATCGCAACCGGAAAAATCACAACTATTTTTGAGCTGCCTGCTAAATATAAAAATACCCTTGTGAGAAAGCTGTTTGCTTACAATGGTTATATATTTATAGGTACAAGCCATGGCGCATACGTATTTGATATTGCCACAGAGCAAGTTAGACCCCTGCAGCATTTAAAAGGTGAAGCTGAACATATTTACCAAAATAATGTTAAGTCTTTCGCATTAGGTGAAAATAAACAGTTGTTAGTAGGGGCGGTACAAGGCTTATACGAAGTTGATATTAGTAACTTATCAAAAATGTTTGAACGCCCAGATTTACCTTTTAAAAGTAAAGTATTACTAAGCGATTTAAATGTTTGGAGCATAGTAAACGAACACGGAACAATAGATTTAGCTACCGACAAAGGCTTGTTTAAATTTGATTTAAACACCGGGGAGATGATTAAAAACACTCGAATAGCCCAAAGTAAGTACACACTTGCCGATACCAGTATTATTGATATGGCAAAAGATAAATCGGGTGGTACGTGGGTTGCGACTAAAACCGACGGTGCGTTTTACTTATCTCATGACAGCTACCATTTTAATAATGTCGATGGCACTTTGCTCGGGGGGGATGGTTTATCGCATCACTCTATCTGGGGAATTACCGAATATAAAGACAAGCTTTGGCTTGCAACGCATAACGGTATTACCGAGGTTGATTTAAAAACAAATATTGGTAAAGCTTATTTAAAAGATTACAAAGTCGACTTACTCACCACTGAGTTTACCGTATATGAAATAACGCCTTATAAAAATAATTTATGGCTTTATACAAATCGTGGTTTGTTTATTTTTGACCCTGTAACGCATCAAGTTAGTGAACCTAAAGTACATAACCCTGCTAATCAGGAGCTAATTACCGGTAGGGTACATGGCGTTACATTAATGCCAAATGGCGATCTATACTTTGTGCACTCAGATCATGGGGTATTTATATACAATATAGATTCTCAAGTAATAACGCGTTTGGGTGGTCAGTTTGATCAATTTGAACCCTTTTTAGCCCATGGCTTTTTACCTGCGCTGAGCAATAAACCAGATTCACCATTATTTTTTAATGCCGGTATTTTATACCAAGTAAACCCAAGTGATTTAGCACTTAAAATGATTTATAAAGTGCCAAAACAGCATGAAAACGTAGCCATTAGTGTGCTTTCTTACTTAATTGATAACAACAATATATTGTGGATATCACTTTCTAATTTCGGCTTAATAGGCCTTGACGCATCTACTTATCAATTAGTCCATACAATTGATTTAGAGAGGAATAAATTAGGCACTCTGCTATACGATATGGTGCTAGATGATGATGGCATGATCTGGATGAGTAGCCATAAAGGTATTTGGCGATTAAACCCAGAAACACTTCATTTTCAGCAGTTTTCTACATCTGAAGGGCTACTCTCTGCTGAGTTTAATAGTAACGCAATGGCACAGCTTAAAGATGGCCATATTGCGTATGGTAGCTTAAAAGGCTTTACCTACTTTCATCCAATGGAGAACCAAAATTATCAATCGCTTATTGATCACGTAAATATTACGCGAGTAGATTTAATGTCACGAGATTTATCGCTTGATTTAAAACAACCGCTCAACGAGGTTGTGTTAAACCATGATGATATAGGGCTTGAAGTTGCATTTTCGGCCATGGCATTTAGTAATCAAGAACGCATCATTTATGAGTATCAACTCGATAACGGACAAAAAAGTTATACCCGAAATAACAACCGTGTATTGTTTCCAAAATTGAATCCAGGTAATTATCAATTAAAAGTTTGGGCTA
This sequence comes from Pseudoalteromonas sp. NZS100_1, assembly GCF_015864285.1. Lineage (NCBI taxonomy): Bacteria > Pseudomonadati > Pseudomonadota > Gammaproteobacteria > Alteromonadales > Pseudoalteromonadaceae > Pseudoalteromonas > Pseudoalteromonas sp. NZS100_1. The sequence goes on along the minus strand of NZ_JADYXN010000010.1, from coordinate 16,779 downwards.
AAGACCCCCTGACTGGCGAATATACCTCGCCTGCTATTTTAAAAATAAAAGTAAAGTATCCGCTTTGGCGTGCACCTTATTTTATGGTGCTTTACGGCATGCTGTTTATTGGCTTTGTTGCTATGTGGGTTATGCGCCGTAATAAAATTCAGCGTATTTTATTGGCAGCAAATAAAGAAAGTAAAGAAAGCGAAGCCCGTCTAAAGCTAGCGCTTGAAGGTAGCGAATCGGGTGTTTGGGATTGGGAATCAAGCAATCCAAGTATTTACCAACCTCGCTTAGCGAGTGAGTTAGGCTACGAAAATGAAACCGTGAGCCTAGATGAATATTTATCTAAAATTCATCCGCAAGACAAACAGCTATTTCGCTTAGAGTGGCTTGAGTTTTTATCTACCGATAAAGGTTACTTTAATTGTACCTACCGCCTGCGCCATGCAAAAGGCTATTGGCGCTGGTATAAGGATTTTGGAAAAGTCGTTGAATGGGATGATAAAACGCCACAAAAAGTAGCGGGTACCTACACAAATATGACCCGTGAGATGGTGTTTGAAGAACACGCTTTACTATTTACGGCAGCATTTGAGCAAACACGTGATTGGGTGTTTATCCTCGATAAAAATTTAAATATTCGGGCTTCTAATAAATCACTGCAAACCGCCTTTAACTTCTCTGCTGAGTCGTTATCTAGTCGAGCATTAAATTTAGGTATATCGCGCAGCAATCGTTTTGATTATTTACGCATAATGCAAAAGCTATCTATTGGAGAGCATTTTTCGTGTGAAGACAGTGTAGTTTTAGCAAGTGGTGAGTCGCGTCATGTACTTGTGAAAATAAGTGCAGTGGCGGATAACGAACAGCGCCTTAATAGCTATGTCATTATTTTAACCGATATAAATGCACAAAAATCAGCCGAAAACGAGCTGCACTTATTGGCCAACTACGATGCCTTAACAGGGTTGCCAAATCGTACATTATTTAATGACCGCGTTGAACACGCCCTTGAGCAAGCAAAATTTCACGAATGTAAAGTCGCTTTATTACATATAAATATCAAGCGTTTTAAATACTTTAATGACTCTTTGGGGCATGCAGTTGCTGATGAGCTAATTAAAGAAGTTGCTGAGCGTTTAAAATGCTCCTTGCGTCCGTCTGATAGTGTTGCTCGATTTGGTGGCGATGAATTTGTAGTGCTGGTGGAAGATATTCAGCAAATCGAACAAGTACTCATTATATGCACTAAGTTGATGGATTGTGTGAATCAAAATATTACGATTAATGGCCAAGTTGTAAACGTTAATTTAAGTATTGGTGTGTCTATATCACCAGATGATGCACAGCAAGGCTCTGCGCTTTTAAAAGCTGCGAGCATAGCGTTATATCATGCAAAAGACTCTTTAGAGGGCCGTTATCAGTTTTATAAGCAAGAGATGAATCAGCATGTTCAAAGAGCGTTGCATCTTGAGTCTCAGCTAACTAAAGCGTATCAAGAAGAAGAATTTTGTAATTACTACCAGCCTATCATTAACGCTGAAAGTCAAAAAACAGAAGGCTTTGAAGTACTGCTGCGTTGGCCTGAAAATAAGCTTGTGCAAACTCAAGAGTTTTCGGTGGCAGCAGAAGGTATAGGCCTAATTACAAAAATTATGCTGCAGACTTTTGCGCGCGCTTTATTAGAGCTAAAAGAGTGGCGAAAAGCCTCACCTAGCCTGTATTTATCTATTAATTTATCGGCTCTTGATTTTGAGTTTAAAGATCTTGTTCCTGAAATTAAAAAAGCGTTAAGTAATTCAGGAGTGTCGTCTGAGGCAATTGTTTTTGAAATAACCGAATCAATATTAATGCGTGATTCAAAAGAAGCGCTACACAGCATGGAACAACTTAAAAAGTTGGGCTGTAGATTGTACATGGATGATTTTGGTACGGGTTACGCATCGCTTACTTATTTAAAGCGTTTTCCTATTGATGTATTAAAAATAGATAGAAGCTTTGTACAAGACATAGGCATAGATTCTGACGATGAAGCTATTATTCAATCAATACTCGCGCTTGCAGATAGTTTAGGTAAAGAATGTGTAGCTGAAGGCGTAGAAAGCTCGCACCAACTCGCCTTTTTAAAGGCGCGAGGATGCATGCATTTTCAAGGGTACTTATTTAGTAAACCGGTACCTAATACCGAAGTACTACCGCTTATTAATCGCAATTGGAGTGATATATTTAATTAATAATAGCAGTACTTATTTAAGGCCTTTTACCGCAGTGCCTGCAAAACAAATGGCTATTATGCTCATTCAACTGCGTTTTAATGGCCTTATTAGCTTCTAGTTTACTCAAGCCTAATTTATAGCGTAGTTCTTCTAGGTGTTCTTGTTGAGTATTATTAAGGGTGCCATCTTGAATTTGTTCATGTACGGCATCTTCAAAAAATTGGCGGCGTTTACGTATTTGTTCTGAAAAACTAGACGCCAGTAAACCGGTAGGTATTGCAACCATTCCCATGCTCAGTAGTGTAATAACCCCGCCGAAAAACTTACCCAATGGCGTTATAGGTACTACATCGCCATAACCAACGGTTGTTAGTGTTGCCATTGCCCACCACATAGCCGCAGGAATAGAGCCAAATTTATCGGGTTGTATGTCGTGCTCAATTAAGTAAATTCCGCATGAAGCTAAAATAAGCACGACGGCCATAATAAAAAAAGCAGCCATTAATGAACTACCTTCATCGTTAAAGGCTTTTAAAAGTAGCTGCATGGCGCGTGAGTAGCGAGTGAGTTTAAATACCCTTAATAGCCGGAGCACGCGTAAAAAACGTAAATCGAGAGGAAATAAAAACATCATTAAGCTTGGTAAAATCGCAATTAAATCAACAATTGCCAAAGGGGAGAAAAAATAGCTAAGCCGACGTTTGGTATGAGACCCTTCCATTGCTGCATATTGTGTTTTATCTACGCAAGCCCAAAGTCTGGCTAAGTACTCAATAGCAAAAATAGCGACCGAGACAATTTCTAAAACTAAGAATTCGTTGTAATACTGCTCTGCCACACTTGGAATTGATTCAATAACAATAGCTACAACGTTAATCATTATTAAGCTAATGAGTGCAATATCAAGAATATGTCCTGCTCGATGGTACTGGCCTGTGCCTTCAAACAGGCAAGCCATTTTTTGTCTTAAAGTGTGTGGTTCATTCATTATTTAAGTTTAAGTACCATATTAATACTGCCTTCTTCAAAGTCGCGACTAATTTTAAAACCTAACTTACGGGCAAGCTCAATCATCCCTGTATTCTCTGGTAAGGTTATGCCTTCAATCGATTCCACACCTTGGCGTTTACAGTGGTTAATTGCTGCACTCATTAGTATGCGACCAAGCCCTAAACCTTGGCAATCTGAGCGTACTACAATGGCAAACTCAGCATGCAGGTTATCGGGGTCCATAATGACGCGAGACACACCTAATGTGCGAGTTTTACCTTCAAAGCGTTGGCAAACAATAAACGCCATTTCACGGTCGTAATCAATTTGCGTCATTTTCGCGAGTTGATCGTGGTTAAATTGTGGTAGTTCGCCAAAAAAGCGTTTATATCTGTCTTCTTTATTAAGTGACTCGTCAAATGCTTTATGAGCTTGTTCATCTTCTGGCTTTATTGGTCTGAGCGTAGCTTGGGTGTTGTTTTTAAGTGTTACCACTTCAACAAGTTCAATAGGGTAGGGACGAATAGATAAGCGCTTACGATTGCTCTGAGCTTGATAACGGCTAAGTGTCATGGTGGCATCGAGCACTAAAAACTGTCCATTACTGGCAAGTATAGGATTAAGTTCCATTGAGCTTATGTCAGGTTGATCAATAACTAACTGAGAAATACGCGTTAGCAGTGCACACAAACGATACTTATCAACTTTTTCGGGTAATATGCGCTCCTTTAATACGCCTTTATCGTGCGCTGCGGCAATTAAATACTTTGCTAAGTTCATATTTAGTGGAGGCAGAGCAACGGCGGCTTGCGCATATTCAAGGCCGGTGCCTGCTTCACCTAATAATATAACAGGACCAAAATTAGGCTCGGTTTTAATCGCAATTCGCAGCTCATTTGCGCCTGCTCGCGGCGCCATTTTTTGTAATGAAAACCCTTCAATAACAGCATCCGGATAAGTGTTTTTAATACGGATAAGCATTGCAAAAGCAGTTTGTTCAACCTCGTTCGCGTCGTTTAAGTTAAGCACCACACCACCTACTTCAGACTTTGAAGCAATACTTGGGCTAATAAGTTTTAACGCGACCGGAAAACCAAGTTCTATGGCTTGCTCTCTGGCTTCTGTTGGGGTGTAAGCCACCTCAGTTTGAATGCATGTAATACCATAGTGATTTAATACTTGGCTTGCCTGATGGGTAGGTAAGTAGCTTTGTCCGTCATCTAAAAACTCATTAATAAGCGCTTTAGCTGCTACTTTATTTATTTTTGCGTCATCTGTATTCGACTCAGGTGTTTGCGTTAAATGCTTTTGGTTACGGCGATACGTTACCAAGTGCATAAACGCGCCAACAGCACCCTCTGGTGTTCTATAAGTTGGTATTGCGTTGTTTGAGCACACTTTTCTGGCGGCGTAAGATGCGTCTTCACCCATAAAATTAGTTATAACGTAAGGGCGTGCCATTTTGGGTAATGTTTGTAAGGTTTCTACAATAATGTTGGCATAGTCTTCGCTGGGCGCAAGCGCTGAGGGGGTATGGATAATCAGTAAGTTTTTAACTTCTTTTGCGTGCAGTAAAATTTCTAATGCTTGCTTATAACGCGCTGGTGCTGAATCGCCAAAAATATCCACAGGGTTTGAGGTGGTTTCTGATTGCGGAATTACTTTATTTAGCGCATATCGGGTTTCAATGCTTAGTTCTGCTAATTTACCGGAGCTTTGAATTAGCTCATCAACGGCCATAACACCCGGGCCGCCACCATTAGTTAAAATTGTTAGTTGCTCTACTTTTAATAATTTTGGATGCATGGCGAGTGTTTGTGTCGCTGCAAATAGCTCTCGTAAATCATTTACGCGCAGCATACCCGCTCGTTGAAATAACGCATCGTAAACAGCATCAGAGCTTTGCTTTCCGCCGGTGTGAATTTCGGCTGCAAGTGCGCCTGCACTTGTTTTACCTGTTTTAATTGCAATTACAGGTTTACTAAAGGCCGCAGCTCTTGCTGCTGATATAAAGCCACGAATATCTTCAATGTTGTCAATGTAAAGTAAAATAGCTTTGGTTTTAGCATCACGACCTAAAAAGTCGAGTAGTTCATTAAAGTTTATATCAAGGCAATCACCTACCGATACAAAATATGAAAATCCAATTTCTTTGTTTTTAGCCCAATCTAAAATGGTTGAGCATACTGCTGCTGATTGCGATACAAATGCAATTTTACCTGGGCTTGCTACTGTATGTGAAAAGCTCGCATTTAAACCAATATGAGGGATCAGCAAGCCCAAACAATTGGGTCCAAGCAAAGTAACCTGTTTGGCTTGAGCGCATGCTTTAAGCGCGCTTTTTTGCTCCCCAGAAAGCCCATCTGCAATAACAATAGCCGTTTTACAGCCAAGCTCTCCAAGCTGCTCAATAATATCAATTAAGGTATTTTTGTTAGTACAAATAACAGCAAGGTCGGGTACTTTTGGTAAGTCAGCAATAGAGGGGTAAGCAAGTACGCCATGTACTGCGCTATGGCTTGGAGTAACGGGCATTATCGGCCCTTTAAAACCGCCTTGAAGTAAGTTGCGCATAACCACAAAACCAGCACGAGTTGATATATTAGAGGCACCAATAACGGCCACTGAGCTTGGGTTAAAAAACTGGGTAATGCGCTTAAGGCTCATGGTTTTTCCTAGGCTGATTAAATTTTGCGTTATTTATAGTCTCAATGTACCCTGTTTACTGTGTTATTTCGAGCGTCTAGATGCTTATTATTGATATCAATCAAGGAGATTATTGTGAATAAAACCCCCGGTTTTTACATTGTTATAGCGGCTATTTGTTTAAGTATAGGCTTAATTAGCTTAGGGTTTATTTTAAAGAGCACAGCTCTCAGTGTAAAAGAGATGGAACGTACTGTGCAGGTTAAGGGATTGGCCGAGCGAGAAGTTATAGCCGATACGGTAATTTGGCCTCTGCAATTTAGTGATGCCGACAATAATCTTGAAAAATTAGTCAGCCGAGTTGAGAAAAAAAATGATGCTGTAACTGCTTTTTTAAAACTGCATGGTTTTGACGACGATGAAATAACAATAGGCAGCCAGTCAGTTATTGATAAGCAAGCACGTGAATACAGTAATGAAAATCAGCAATTTAGGTACATAGTGCGTTCAAATATTATTGTTTATTCTGATGCGCCAGATAAAGTGCAAAACGCGCTGAGCAAAGTGAGCCAACTTGCTAAACAAGATATCGCAATAGTGCAGGACAGCTACGAAACAAAAGTTGAATATATTTTTACTGGCCTCAATGATGTAAAACCTGCGATGGTGCAAGAAGCAACTGAAAAAGCGCGTGAAGTCGCTAATAAATTTGCTAAAGACTCTAATTCAAAATTAGGCAAAATAAAAACAGCTCGCCAAGGGCAATTTAGTATCAGTAATCGAGATTCAAACACACCGCAAATAAAAAATATAAGAGTGGTAACCAGTGTTGAATATTATTTAAATGACTAGGGCCTGTTGACCTTTCAGGATTAAAATTTGTTCAATCTAGGGGCCGATTTAATCGCGGCGTGAGGTTTGTAACCTAGCGGGCTAAGTAAAAACCGAGCAAAGCTTCCGCGTCCTGCTCACGCCCCTTACCTACATCCATGTAGGCAACAAAGAGTAAATTGCCCCTAGGCAGAACCCTTCGGGCAGCGCATGTTTGGCATTTATTCCACGTTATCGCCTATTAATGGGGAATAACCACACTGCATAGGCTCTGCCTTGACTAAATACCAAACATACTGCTGTAAATTTAACCTCGAAAGATAAACAGGCCCTAGGAAATAATATGTCAGAGTCTAAATATGGTCAGTTTGTACTGGCGCCCCGTTCGTATTTTTTTACTGCTATAGCGAGCGTGGTGTTTGCGTTTATTGGCTTTAGTTATAATGCATGGCGAATGGAGGCAAGTGAAGAGAACAACAATACACGCATTGCTAGCTTTCAAATATTACAAGAACTAGCCGAGCTTGAGCTTATTGTATTTGCGGCACATTACGATAATAACAAAATAGATGGCAGCCCTAGAAAAGGCTGGGTTAAAGTTAACTTAATTCATGACTTAAGCTACTTAGCCGTTGATAAAGTACATTTAAAAACAAAAGACTTACAAAAGGTCTGGCAAACAAATTGGCCAAATATGGTTGATCAGCAAAGTGCTGCGCAATCTATTACACATGCCGTAGACAGTGTGCGTACAGAAGTTGTGAGTGAATTAAAGCGCCTTGATTAAGTGAGCAACTTGCGCCGTTGAGCGTTGCAAGTAAGCGGCGCTCAGTAAAATTGTGGTCTCGTTAACTTTTTGCCCTTTTAGTACGTTGGCAAGCTGCTGTTTTGCGTTAGGATTTTGTTTTTGCTCTATTTCCATTAATGCTAACAAAGCTGAGAATTCATGCTTTACCGGTGTGCTCGATTTATTTGCATAGGCAATGTAGCAGGCAACTGGTGTTAATCCGTGAGAGTTGGGCTGCGCCAACGCTTTAACTAAGTCATCATTTGATTCAAACAACATTAAAGAGCGTACATAGTTAAATGGCAGCTTTGTAGCATCGGCATGCTTAAACACATTGTGCAGTACATTATTTCCTTGAGTATCTTGTACTAAAAAGCCTTTATTTACTCTCAGCGCTGGAGTAAAAAAACTCAATGCGTCAATATTAGTGAGTTGGTTAATAAATAGAGAAGGTGCTGTATTAGTACTTAATATACGGATTGCTATGTTTTGCATAAAGTCATACTTAACACTCAACCGTTGGGCGCTGTCATATAAATGGTTAAGCTGCAAAGTTTGCTGAGCAGGGCTTAACTGCCTAAAGTCGTTATCGAGCTCATTTAACTGCTGCTTTGAAATACGCGCATTAAGTAGTTGTATGCTTAAATCCATTATTATTTCCAAAATCTTTTTTACTACTATAAAACAAAAAAGGTCGCAAATGCGACCTTTTCATATTTAAAGCAATTGTTTAAATTGGTTTTAAGCCTTTTTGCTTGCTACCCATTCATTAACAAAGTTTTCTAGTACATTAAGTGGTACAGGACCATTTTTAAGCACTACGTCGTGGAACTGGCGAATATCAAATTTATCACCAAGTTGCTTTTTAGCTTCTTCACGAAGCTCTAAAATCTTAAGCATACCCACTTTATAAGCTGTTGCTTGTGAAGGCATTACAATGTGACGCTCAACCATTTTAACACCGTCAGATGTTGCATTAGGCGTGTTATTTACGTAGTAATCAATACCTTCTTGGCGAGTCCACTTCATTGCGTGAATACCCGTATCAACAACTAAGCGACATGCGCGCCATAATTCCATTGAAAGACGACCAAAATCTGAGTAAGGGTCTGAGTACATGCCCATTTCTTTAGGAATGAACTCTGAGTATAAACCCCAGCCTTCAATATACGCTGTGTAGCCACCAAACTTACGGAACTTAGGAATACCTTCTAGTTCTTGCGAAATAGCTATTTGCATGTGGTGTCCCGGAATACCTTCGTGGTATGCCAGCGCTTCCATTTGATACGTTGGCATTGCTTCCATATCGTAAAGGTTAGCGTAGTAAACACCTGGGCGTGAACCATCAGGAGCAGGCTGTTGGTAAAAGGCTTTACCTGCTGCTTTTTCACGGAATGCTTCAACCGCTTTTACTTTTAAACCTGCTTTTGGTTTAACAATGAATAACTCATCTAAACGCGTTTTCATTGTATCAATAAGCCCAGTGGCTTCATCAAGGTAGCGTTGTTTACCTTGTGCATCATTAGGGTAGTAAAATTGCTTGTCAGTTTTCATAAACTGCATAAACGCTTTTAAGTCGCCTTTAAAGCCAACTTTGTCTTTAATCTCACGCATTTCATCATGAATACGTGTCACTTCAGATAGACCAATTGCATGAATTTCTTTAGCAGTTAAATCTGTTGTAGTTGTGCGCTTAAGTGCGTTGTTATAAAACGCTTCGCCATCAGGTAATTTCCATGCGCCATCGCGATCATCTGCGCGTTTTTCAAGCTGTGCAAGGTAATTAATTAGTTTAGAGTAAGATGGTTTAACAGCCGATTTTAATGCATCTGATGCATCGCTGATTAACGAGTCTTTCTCGTCTTGGCTAATTTCAAGCGCTGTTACTTTACGTTTAAAGTCAGCAAGCAAGGTAGAATCATCGCCTTTTTCAAACGGTGCACCGTGAATAATGTTTTTGCTTGAATCAATAACATGCGGGAATACAAATTTAGGGGCTATGATGCCTTTTTCTGCACGTACAGTTAAATCAACGATAAGCTGATCAATAACACCAGTTACACCATTTAAACGAGAAATGTAGTCTTTAGCTTCTTTTACATTGCTAATTGAGTGCTGATTAATTAAAAACGCAGGGATCATAGAATGCGTACCAAACATTTGGTTCACAGGGTAGTTATGGTAACGCCATTTAAAGTCAGCAATTGAGCTTTCAAGATCTTGTTTTTTTAAGTCGTAGCTAACTTTTGTTGCATCATCTAATAAATCACGGCTGATTGCTTTTAGTGCAACTAGGTCAGCTTTTGTTTGCGCTAAATCTTTAAGCTGTCTTTCTTCGCTGCCATCATCCCACTTATCGTAATCTTGCTTAATACCCATGTATGTTTGATATACAGGACTGCTCATTACGTCGCGGTTAAATGTATCTTCAAAAAATGCATTGGCTTTGTCTATTTCACTTTGTTGTGATTGAACTGCTTGTGCAATAGGAGCTGAAGTCGCTTGTTGTGTTGTTTGCTGGCAACCAGCAAGTAGTGCAACGCTTACTGCGGCCGCAATAAAAGTAAGTTTACGCATTGTTTTCCCTTTTGTTGTTAGAAACCCATTAGGGTGTTTTATATTTATTTTTTGTGTAGCGCTGGGCGCTACACAAATAATTCTAGCAGGTCATTTAAAAAGCGATGACCTTTTAAGCTTACCTGCCAATGGCTGTCTGTTTGAGTCAATAAACCTTTATTAATTGCTTGGTTTAATGCGCTTTGCTGACTTTGCAGTGGCAGTGTTGTTAGTTTATTAAAATCATTAATTGGGCAAGGCTCAACAAGGCGAAAGCGATTCATAAAAAATTCAAACGCTAAATCGTCTTGCTCTACATGCCAGCTTTTGTACATATACGGTTTGATTAAATCCATATAGCCGCGTGGGTGTTTAACCTTTTCAGTACGCGTAATAAGCCCTGTATTTGCATCAGTAACCTTACCATGCGCGCCGCAGCCAATACCGAGATAATCGCCAAAACGCCAATAATTCAAGTTATGTTGGCACTGATAGCCCGGTTTTGCATAGCCTGATATTTCGTATTGTATGTAACCTGCTTGCGCGAGTAACTCGACCCCTTGTTCTTGTATGTCCCACAGTGTTTCATCTTGTGGCAAGGTAGGTGGCTTTGAAGCAAATTGAGTATTGGGTTCAATAGTTAGTTGATACCACGATATATGAGGAGGATCGAGCGCTATTATTTGCTTTAAATCGCTCAGTGCATCGTCAAGTGTTTGCCCTGGTAAGCCGTGCATTAAATCAAGGTTAAAGCTATTTAAACCGGCTTCTTTAGCTTGCTGCGCAGCATAATTAGCCTCGTCACTGCCATGAATCCGCCCCAGTGCTTTTAGCTTGTCGTTTTGCATGCTTTGCACACCGATAGAAATACGGTTAATGCCTGCTTTTACGTAATCTTTAAAGCGACCTGTTTCTACTGTGCCTGGGTTGGCTTCAAGGGTAATTTCGCAGTGTTCTTCAAGACCAATTAGGTTGTCGACTTCATTTAATAAACGAGTATAAGCCGCACCAGTTAATAAGCTCGGAGTACCGCCACCAATAAAGATACTGTGAATTTTACGTCCTTGCACTAAGTGCAAATCTGCTTTTAAATCATCAATTAAATGCTGAACATATTCAGCTTCAGGTATTTCACCTTTTTGCCCGTGGCTATTAAAATCGCAGTACGGGCATTTTTGCACGCACCAAGGTACGTGCACATATAAGCTCAGTGGTGGAAGGTTCACAGGCCGCCTTTTTGCTGTAGCTCTAGCAATAGTTTTTGTAGTGCTTGGCCGCGATGACTCACTGCATTTTTTTGCTCTTTTGTAAGCTCAGCACTGGTACAATTTTTCTCTGGTACAAAAAATACAGGGTCGTAACCAAAGCCACCGTTGCCATTTTGAGTGAGCGTAATTTCGCCTTCCCAGCTTGCACTGCAAATAAGGGGGGTAGGGTCATCTGCGTGGCGCATTAATACCAGTACACACCAAAAACGAGCACTACGGATAGGGTTATTACCCAAGTCTACGAGTAACTTATCAATGTTATCTTGATCGCTGGCACCTGGGCCTGCAAAACGGGCAGAGTAAACACCGGGTGCGCCATTTAGGCCATCAACTTCTAAACCTGAGTCATCGGCAATAGCAGGCATGCCAGTAATTTTAGCGGCATGACGCGCTTTAATAATGGCATTTTCAACAAAGGTAGTGCCGGTTTCGGCAACTTCACCTACGTTAAAATCGCTCTGTGGAACTACATTAATATTCAGAGGGCTTAGCATGTTAGCTAGCTCATTTACTTTGCCAGGGTTACCTGTAGCAAGTACTAAAGTTTTGGTCATGTTATTAATCTACGTAAAATTTTTGCTGAAACTGTAATTTTTGAAATTGATTACTTTGTTGTATTTCAATCTCAAAGCGTAAAATCTCTTCGTTGGTATAATCAACTTGGGCAAGGTAATAAATTGAATCACCTTCTTTTACTTCTTTAAAAGTAAGCGTTTGTTTGTTGCCAAGTAGGTTTTTTGCTGTGCCTGTAAGTTTTGCTGTTTGGGCTGTGTTTTCGGCATCATTTTTTAATATAGAAATATTCACAATACCTTTGTATCCACTTCGCTCAAGACCATACGCTGTTGCTATTTTTGGCTGAATAAAAGTAGAAGGAAAAGCAATGTAATGCACTTGCCAAGGACCAAGCTCTTTATACTGTGCGCCTTGCATTTCTTCGCTTTGCGCGTTAAATGTAAATGCTAAACAAGCAATAAAACAAAACTTAATTAAACGGTTCATTATGTATTCCTCAAAACATATAAAAAAGAGGCCTTTGGGCCTCTTTTACTCAAAAATTAAGTGCTTAGACTAAAAAGTCCATAAGCAGCATTTGCAAAAACTGAATACCAATAATAAGCACTAAAACTGATAAATCTAAGCCACCCATTGATGGCAATATTTTACGAATTGGTTTTAGCATTGGTTCAGTCAGCTGGTGGAAAACCGCTTCAATAGGGTTATAGCCTTGGCTAACCCAACTTAAAATAGCGCGAATAATAAGTACCCAAAATACTAAATTAAGACCTTCTTTTAGTACAGTTATTAGTGCTTGAATAATTACTGGCTGTATTGCCCACGCGTTATAAATAACAAGCATTAAAGTACTAATTTTGGCTACGGCAACTATAAATGCCAGCAACAGAGACGCTAAATCAAGCCCACCAAACCCTGGAATGATTTTACGTAGCGGTTTAACGGCAAACGAAGTGGCTTTAACCACAAACTGGCTCATTGGATTATAAAAGTCGGCTTTTGCCCACTGCAGCCAAAAGCGCAGTAATACCACCATTAAAAATAAATCAAACAGGGTACTGATTAAAAATTGCATGGCATTCATAGTGTAACCTTCAATAAAAAAGTGGTTTTAAAGTTCTTTTTCCATTTGCTCTGCACGTGCAATACACGCATCCATAGCATCGCCAACGGTTTTAGTTAAGCCTTCATCTTTTAAGTGCTCAACAGCTGCGTGAGTAGTACCGCCTTTAGATGTTACGTTTGAACGCAGTTGCGAAATACTAATATTAGGCTGGCTAAGTGCCATTTCGGCAGCGCCAAGTGCTGTTTGTTGTACCAAGCGACGAGCATCTTCATCGTTAAAGCCCAGTGCTTTAGCTTTTTCTTCTATGGCTTCCATAAATAAGAAAAAGTAAGCAGGAGATGAGCCCGTAACGGCAATAATATCGTTAATTTGCGATTCTTTTTCAACCCATATAGCGATGCCAGTACATTCAAAAACTTGCTGTACAAATTCGTGCTCGCTTTGTGTTTCGCCAGCGCCATATAAACCTGATACTCCGCGACCTAATAAAGACGGTGTATTTGGCATGCAACGCACCATTTTAACGTCTTGTCCTAGCATTTCACGCAAACGTTTTACAGTTAGGCCAGCAGCAACAGAAATAAACAGTTTGTCGCTAAAATCTACGCCTGACTCTTGAAACGATTTACATAAATCGCCCATCATTTGTGGTTTAACAGACAAAACAATTACATCAGCATCGCGCAGGGCTTCGTTATTGTCACTGGTGGTTTGCACCTTGAAATCGGCTGCTACCTTTGCAAGCTTTTCTTGGTTGCGGTTAGTCGCAATAATATTACTTGCGTTAAAACCGTTTTTTACCATGCCACCAATAATGGCGTAGCTCATATTACCTGTGCCTATAAATGCGATTTTTTTATCTGACATAAATCTGTTATCACCTTTTAAGTTCGTGTTCCAAAAATGTCTGTGCCGACTCTTACCATGGTTGAACCTGCACTAATAGCAGCTTCAACATCACCGCTCATACCCATCGACAAAGTATCTACTTGAGGATATTGGGTCTTTAGTTTATCAAAGCAAGTTTGTAATTGCTCAAAAGATTGAGTTTGAGCTAACGGATCGTCGCTTTTTGCGGGAATAGCCATTAAACCGCGAAGTGTTAAGTGCTCACATTGGTTAATAAACTCAGCAAGTTCAGAAATTTGCCCAACACTACAACCCGATTTAGCGTCTTCTTCGCTTATATTTACTTGAATAAGTATATTAAGCGATGATTTATCGTCTGGGCGCTGGGAATCTAATCGTTTCGCTATTTTTATGCGATCAACACTTTGCACCCAATCAAAGTTGGCAGCCACTAATGCACTTTTATTTGATTGAATAGGGCCAATGAAATGCCAAATGATGTCGCTATATGACTGTAGTTGAGCTATTTTATCTATAGCCTCTTGAACATAAGATTCACCAAATTCGCGCTGGCCATGCTCATAAGCTGCTATAACATCTTCGCTTGGTTTAGTTTTAGACACTGCGAGTAGAGTGACTTCGTTAGTGTTTCGCTGTGCGTTTTTTGCCGCGTCTGCAATTCTAGCGTAGGCGGATGTGAGTCGTTCTGCTATTGTAACCATATATTTATCAGTTAGTTGTGGAGTCATAAATGGATATTACCGAATTATTAGCGTTTAGTGTGCAACACAAAGCATCCGATTTACATTTATCATCGGGTGTTTCACCTATGATACGCGTAGACGGTGATGTTCGCCGCATTAATATACCAGCCCTTGCAGACAAAGACGTAAACAGTCTGGTTTACGATATTATGAACGATAATCAACGCAAGGACTATGAACAAAACCTCGAAGTGGATTTTTCGTTTGAAGTACCTAATTTAGCACGTTTTCGTGTGAATGCGTTCAACTCTAATCGCGGGCCCGCTGCTGTATTTCGTACCATACCAAGTGAAGTGTTAACACTTGATGATTTAGGTGCGCCAGATATTTTTAAAACAATTTCTGACACCCCTCGTGGACTCGTATTAGTGACAGGCCCAACGGGCTCTGGTAAATCAACAACACTTGCCGCTATGGTCGATTATATAAATCAAAATAAACATCACCATATTCTAACAATAGAAGATCCAATCGAGTTTGTTCACGATAATAAATTAAGCCTTATTAACCAACGTGAGGTACATCGCGATACACACAGCTTTTCAAACGCACTACGTAGTGCACTGCGTGAAGACCCTGATGTAATACTTGTAGGTGAGTTACGAGATTTAGAAACAATTCGTCTTGCAATGACGGCAGCCGAAACTGGCCATTTAGTATTTGGTACGCTGCATACTACTTCTGCACCAAAAACCATTGACCGTATTATTGATGTATTCCCAGGTGAAGAAAAATCAATGGTACGTTCAATGTTATCTGAATCTTTGCGTGCTGTTATTTCACAAACACTGCTTAAAAAGATTGGTGGCGGGCGAGTTGCAGCACACGAAATTATGATTGCAGTACCTGCTATTCGTAACTTAATTCGTGAAGATAAAATTGCACAAATGTACTCGTCGATTCAAACCGGTGCGTCTGTGGGCATGCAAACAATGGATCAATGTTTAACTAATTTAGTTAATCACGGCATTGTTACAAATGCTGCGGCTAAAGAAAAAGCACAAGACAAAACACAATTTGGTGGGTAAGAAACTATTATGGCTTTATCTTTAAACGACTTTTTACTCATCATGATTGAGAAAAAAGGATCTGACTTATTTGTATCGAGTCAGCTACCTGTAAGCGCAAAAATAAACGGTGAGCTAACAGCCCTAAGTGACGATAGGCTTACTGATGAGCAATCGCTTGAGTTAGTAGAATCTGCAATGAGCGAAAAGCAAAAAGCAGAGTTTCATACAACGAAAGAATGTAACTTTGCGATTGCCACCGACGAAGGGCGTTTTCGTATTTCTGCTTTTTGGCAACGCGATAAAGCAGGTATGGTTATTCGCCGCATTGTTACGCAAATACCTGATGTGAGTGAGCTAGGTCTTCCTTCTATTCTTACCGATGTAATTATGTCTAAGCGTGGCCTTGTTTTGTTCGTCGGTGGTACTGGCACGGGTAAATCAACCTCGCTAGCCGCACTTATTGGTTACCGTAACCGACATCAACGTGGTCATATACTGACTATTGAAGATCCGATTGAATTTGTTCATGAGCATCGCAAAAGTATTATTACTCAACGCGAAGTAGGGCTTGATACCGAAAGCTTTGAGTCAGCACTTAAAAGCTCATTACGCCAAGCTCCCGATGTAATTTTGATTGGTGAAATTCGCTCTCAAGAAACTATGGAATACGCACTAAGCTTTGCCGAAACAGGTCATTTATGTGTTGCAACACTGCATGCTAATAATGCTAACCAAGCGATTGACCGTATTATGCATTTAGTTCCAAAAGAAAAACACGATAAGCTTAAGTACGATTTAGCACTTAATTTACGTGCTATCGTGGCGCAGCAATTAGTGCCGACTGCTGATGGTGAAAGCCGTGTTGCAGCTATTGAAATATTGCTTAACTCACCAATGGTTGCTGAACTGATTAAAAACGGTGATATTGGTGGTATTAAAGAGGCAATGGCTAAATCGAAAGAAATGGGCATGCAAACCTTTGACCAAGCATTATTTGAGCTGTATAGACAGCAGCGAATTAATTACGCTGATGCACTGCATCATGCTGATTCGCCAAATGATTTACGTTTAATGATTAAACTGCGCAATAACGAGCAGCAAGGTGCGGGCTTTTTACAAGGCGTTACTATTGATGGCCTTGACGATAAAAATAACGATCAATAATTTAAAAAGTAATAAATATAAATACTTAATATAAAAAAAGCGCCAATTGGCTAATGCCAGTCAGTTAAGCTGACTGGCATTTTTCTTTTTATGGGGATACTTAGATGGTTTTGGCTTAACCCATCGGG